>JAKFWB010000540.1 GCA_021732945.1 Porphyrobacter sp. | reverse complement strand
GGGCTCGAAGGCCTGAGCTACACCAGCTTCATGCTGCACTATAACTTCCCGCCCTATTCGGTTGGTGAAGTGGGCCGCTTCGGCGCGCCGGGTCGCCGCGAAGTCGGTCACGGCAAGCTCGCCTGGCGCGCGCTGAACCCCGTGCTGCCGTCGAAGGAAGACTTCCCCTACACCATCCGCGTTCTCAGCGACATCACCGAGTCCAACGGCTCGTCTTCGATGGCGACGGTGTGCGGCGGCTGCCTGTCGATGATGGACGCGGGCGTCCCCGTGAAGTCACCGGTTTCGGGCATCGCCATGGGCCTGATCCTCGAAGGCAAGGACTTCGCGGTTCTGTCGGACATCCTGGGTGATGAAGATCACTTGGGCGACATGGACTTCAAGGTCGCTGGCACCGAAAACGGCATCACCACGATGCAGATGGACATCAAGATTGCCGGCATCACGCAGGAAATCATGGCCAAGGCGCTCGAACAGGCCAAGGCCGGCCGGATGCACATCCTCGGCGAAATGGCCAAGGCGCTGACCGGTGCCCGCACCGAAGTCAGCAAGCACGCCCCGCGCATCGAGACGATCCAGATCGACAAGTCGAAGATCCGTGACGTCATCGGCACCGGCGGCAAGGTGATCCGCGAGATCGTCGCTGAAACCGGCGCCAAGGTCGATATTGACGATGAAGGCGTGATCAAGATCTCGTCCTCGAACGTCGAAGAGATCGAAGCGGCCAAGAAGTGGATCCTCGGCATCGTCGAGGAAGCCGAAGTCGGCAAGATCTATGACGGCAAGGTCGTGAACATCGTCGATTTCGGCGCGTTCGTGAACTTCATGGGCGGCAAGGACGGTCTCGTCCACGTTTCGGAAATGCGCAACGAGCGGGTCGAAAAGCCCACCGATGTCGTGTCCGAGGGCATGGAAGTGAAGGTCAAGGTGCTCGAAATCGACCCGCGCGGCAAGGTTCGCCTGTCGATGCGCGTCGTCGATCAGGAAACCGGCGCCGAGCTCGAAGACACCCGCCCGCCGCGCGAACCGCGTGAGCCCAGAGAAGGCGGGCGCGAAGGTGGCCGTGGTGGTGATCGCGGGGATCGCGGCGGTGACCGTCGCGGGCCCAAGGGCGGCGGCGGTGGCCGTGGTGGCGATCGCGGCGGCCGCAGCGGCGGCGGCGACCGTGGTGGTCGTGAACGTGACAGCGGCCCGGCGGGTCTGCCCGACTTCCTCAAGGACTAATCCTTCTTGCCAACATGAAAATACCCGCCGGGAGCAATTCCGGCGGGTTTTTCGTGCCCGGCGCCTGCGCGCGGCTGACCGGATAGCTGCGACAACCGAATTCTAACGCTTTTGCCTTACCTTGCACTCAGCAGGCAAAGGAATGGCCATGTTCGGAAAGAAAACCGCAGAGAAGGTGGCGGCCCTGCCGGTCATCATCGTGCCGCAGAGCGCCCATGACAGTGACAAGGATTATAGCCTGCCGTGCGCTGTGGTCGATTTCGTCAATCATGCGGTCGGCGCGGCGCAATTCCGGCGCGAGGAAATCCCGCTGCCAGCGATGCAGGCGTTCCACGTCGATTACTACATCGCGCAGGTCAACAACGGCGGGCACAGCCAGTATGTCGGCAACAGCGGCTGGCACCAGTACCAGATCGACGATATCCGCGCCGGGCTGAAGGCGATCGGCATAGAGGACGCTATCGAGCTATACGATGATTTGTGCGCCTTTGCCGACAGCCACCCCGAGGAATTCCGCGCCGGAATGGATGCGCGTGGTTTCGGCGAGTTTCCCGAATTCTTCTCCAAGGCCGACAAGCTGTTCTTCGCCGGGCTGAACGACCGCCTGATGAAGGGAAATGCCGACTGGATACGCTCGCTCGATTGCCTGCTGGTGCTTGAGGACGGGCAATATCGCAAGGTGATGAGCGATCTTCCCGGGCGGAATCCCAGTGCCGCCCAGCGCGGTGCCGAGGCACAGGAGCGTACCAAGGCAAGCCTTGATCGCGATCCGATCGTGCAGGCCTGTCGCTGTCTGGGCGCGCAGTCGCCCCCCGTGCCGGTCAATGTCGAGCGTTGGCTAAACATGATCCACGCCGAAGGCCCCTGAGGCGAGTGCGGCTATAAGGTCACGGTCGAGATCGCAGGCGGCGGGACCGGCACCGCGTGGCTGTTCCCGACCTACGGCGCGCTCACCGCGCATGGCCAGCAAGGCAAGAGCAACAAGGTCGGGATCGATGAAATTCAGGAATGGGTTAAGCGCGCGACTGGCGATTACATCCCGAAGGAATTCTGGCGCTGAGGCTGTATTCTGGCGCGGCAGCGAGCTAGAAGACCGGCCATGCTCAAACGTGAACTTCTAGCCACGACACAGATTGCCGATGGCGAACTGCTCGAACTGTTCACCCACGCGGGTCACTTCATGATCGTGATGGGCCGCAACGAGCTGATGAGCACGCGGATGCGCTTTTCGGAGGAGCAGCTGGCTGACCTCACAATCGACCGATTGGGGAAGGCCAATGCGCGCATCCTGATCGGCGGATATGGGATGGGCTTCACCTACCGGGCTGCCGCAGCAAAGCTCGGCGCCAAGGCGCAGATCGTGGTGGCCGAGATTTCCGAGGCGATCATCGATTGGGCGCGCGGGCCGATGGCAGAACTGACCGGCGATGGTCTGACAGACCCCCGCCTCGACCTCAAGATTTGTGACGCCGCCGCGCTGATCGATGATGCCAATGACGGCACCTGCGCCAAGTTCGACGCGATCCTGCTCGATGTCGACAATGGCCCTGACGGGATCGTGCGCGATGCGAACAACCGCATCTATTCGCGCACCGGGCTCGCCAAGGCACGCGATGCCTTGATGCCCGGCGGCATTCTGGCGGTGTGGTCGGCCGGGCCCGATCCGGCGTTCCGCAAGCGGCTCTATGATACAGGCCTGACGGTGACCGAATGGAACGTCCGATCACGCCCGAACAACAAGGGCGCGCATCACATCATCTGGTTTGCTCAGAAGGCCTGAACGCCCTGAGAGCAGATTTGCCGCTTTCCTACGCGGCGCAGGCACGCGAAGGTTCGCGCCATGTCTGCGCCGTCGATCATGCCCGCGAAGTTTCCGCCTATTGCTCAGGCCAGTCGGTGCGCGTCACACGGCGGGTTTTCGTTTCCTGGACAGTGTAACATGTGTCTCCAACTTCAGCCAATTGCCGCTCAAGCTGAACGGATTGCTTGCCGAATCGGACACAGAGCAGGGCCATTAGCGCAACCTTTAGCGCACCCTCGGCCCGCCGAAGGGCAGCGGCGGGGGCGGACGGCGCACGCCGCGCGGCAACTGCGCCTGATAGGCCCGGCCGCAATGTTCGACGCAATAGGGGAAGCCGGGGTTCACTTGCTGACCGCAGAAGTGGAAATCGGGCTCACCGGGGTGGCCCATCGGC
>JAKFWB010000043.1 GCA_021732945.1 Porphyrobacter sp. | reverse complement strand
CGGCGGCTTCTGCGTGTCGAACCACCCGAAGTTTGAAGTGCTGCGGCTGGTATGCCGCCCCTATGTCTTCACCGCCGCCCTGCCGCCTTCGGTGATGGCAAGCTCGGCCGTTTCGATCCGCAAGCTGATGCACGGCGGCAACAAGCGCGCGCATCTGTGGGAGAACAGTCGCACGCTGCACGGCGGTTTGCGGGCCTTGGGGTTCAAACTCGGCACCGACACCCCGCAAAGCGCGATCATCGCCGTCATCATGCCCGATCTCGAAAAGGGCGCGATGATGTGGGAGGCGCTGTTGAAAGAGGGCCTCTACGTCAACCTCGCCCGGCCCCCGGCAACCCCAGCGGGCATGACCCTGCTGCGCTGCTCGCTGTGCGCCGAGCATACGGCGGAGCAGGTGCAGACGATCCTCGGCATGTTTGAACGTGCGGGCAAGGCGATCAGGATTATTTAAGATTCTGATAAAACAAAGTTTATCCCACATATTGGTGATTGCGCCAAAATGTGGGATAAATGCCCCATGTCCCAGCTTTCTCCCTTTTCGGACGAACAGGTCCGCGCATTGGTCAACCTGCGCCAACGCTATGAAGTTTGGCGCGATGCCGAAATCGCGCGCCGTCGCTTGCCCTTCGACTTGCGCCGCAAGCGGGTGGGCGATTACGAATATCTATACTAGATCAATAACCGCTCCGGCAACGGGCGCAGCCTCGGGCGTTGGGACGACGCGGCGGCAGAGCGGTTCGCGGCCTATCGTGCAGAAAAGGCAGCGCTGGCCGAGCGCGTGTCCACTTCCCTTGCCGCTCGCGACGAAGGCGCCCGCCTCGGCCGCGCGCTCCGCTTGCCGATGCTGCCCGCCATGGCCGGACCGATCCTACGCGAAGCCGATTGTCGCGGCCTGCTCGACGGATCTCTTCTCGTCGTAGGCACCAATGCCCTGCTCGCCTACGCTTGCGAGGCGATGGCCAACCTTGGATTGTCCGACGAAACCGAGGATTTCGACCTCGCTTGGGCAGCCGACCTGTTGCCACAGGGCGCACCAGTCTGGGAATTGCTCAAGAGCGTGGATTCGACCTTCACCGTCAACACTGAGAGAACCTTTCAGGCGCGCAATTCCAAGGCCTATGAAGTCGAATTGCTGGTCGCCCCATCGCGCGCCGCAACGCTTTCGCACAAGGACAATCCCCGCCCAATCCCGCTTCCTGAACAGGAATGGCTGCTGCTCGGCAAACCGGTTGATCATATCGTGCCGTGCCGCGATGCGACCGCTGCCAGGATCGTCGTTCCAGACCCCCGATGGCTCGCGCTTCACAAACTGTGGCTGTCTGATCAGGAAAAACGCAACATCTTCAAGCGGAAAAAGGACCGTCTCCAGGGTAATGCAGTGCTCTCTGCCGTGGCCGAAGCGATGCCGCAATATCCGCTCGACCGTGCGTTCGTAGCGCAAATCCCCGACGAACTTCAGTCTTATTGGCAGGCATGGTCGAGCGCCCGGCAGGGCTGAGCGGCCATCAATAGATCGTTACGATCCCTTCCGCCGCCCGCCATCCCTGCGGGCCGGACTGGTGCTTTGCGCACCTGCACCGAATGCAGCACAGCGACGATCTCGCGCCGCCAGAAGGCGAGGAAACTGTCGAGCTTAGAAAATTGCAATATCGTTACGTTTTGAACATTCCCGCTGCGGCCACGCGCCGGCGTAGCATCATCAACTGATAACCAATCTGGTTATTTCACCTTGACATCGTGACGCTCTCCGGTTAGATCAGGGCATAGTCGAAAAATAGCGATTCGCCAGCAGGGCGGCCTTCCCCATCGGAAGTGCCGCCCTTTTGTCGTCCGTGTTGCAGGAGAACCCGCCTATGCCCCGTAACCCCGGCAAGCGCATCACTATCCGTCCGGGTCTCAAGGAAGGAGAAGCCGCGCAGGTCAGCAAGAAATGGCGGGTGGTGTTTCTCGATCACCTCGCCGCCACGTCCAACGTCACCGCCGCCGCCGCACAGGCCGGGATCAGCACCAGCCGCGCCTACAAGGTCCGCCGCGAGGAGCTGGGCTTTGCGCGCCAGTGGCAGGCAGCGCTGGCCGAAGGCTACACGCATCTCGAACTGGAAGTTCTGCGCCGGTTGCGCGAAGGCGATTTCAAGACGGCAGACGGCGACAGGTTCGACTTCGCCAATGCCATCCGCCTGCTTGCCGCGCACCGCGATGTTGCCGCCAACAGCCAGAGCAAGGCGCGCGATGTCAGCGCCGATGAAGTGCGCGCATCGATCGACCGCAAGATCGAGGAAATGCGGCGGCGCATTGCCAAGGAGAAATTGGCCGAGGCAGGCGGTTGATGAGCGAGCCGTACGAATGGCTTTTGCATGAAGAGCCCGAAGTGCGCGCCGCGCTGATCCAGAAGCTCAGCCCGGAGGAAAGGAATGAATTCACGTTCCTGTGGGATTATCATGCCCGGCCCGAACAGCTGCCCCCGCCGGTCGATTGGCGCATCTGGATGATCATGGCCGGGCGCGGTTTCGGCAAAACCCGCGCCGGGGCCGAATGGGTGCGGATGGTGGCCAGGCGCGATCCGCAGGCTCGCATTGCGCTGATCTCGTCCTCACTGGCTGAGGCGCGGGCGGTTATGATTGAAGGCGAAAGCGGGCTGCTGGCAATCTTCCCGCCAGAGGAACGCCCGCGTTTTGAGCCTTCGCTGCATCGCATCCGCTTCCGCAATGGCGCACAGGCGCAATTGTTCTCGGCTGCCGAGCCGGAAAGCCTGCGCGGCCCGCAGCACAGCCATGCCTGGTGCGATGAAATCGGCAAGTGGCCGCTGTCGCATGAACGGGCCACGCGCTGCTGGGACAATTTGCTGCTCGGCCTCAGGCTGGGCGATGATCCGCGCATTATCGTTACCACCACGCCGCGCGCGGTGCCGCTGGTGCAGCGGCTGGCGACGCAGCACGCGGCGGGGGACGGTGTTATGATCAGCTGCGGCGCGACCGACGCCAATGCGATGAACCTGCCGCAGCAATTCATGAATGCCATCGCGAGCGAATTCGGCGGCACACAGCTGGCGCGGCAGGAAATCGGCGGGGAGCTGCTGGAGGATATTGAAGGCGCCCTGTGGACGCGCACAATGCTTGAAGGTGCGCGCGAAACCCGCTCGCCTTGCGAACACCGCCGCGTGGTGGTGGCGGTTGATCCGCCCGCCTCGGCCCATGGTGACGAATGCGGGATCATCGTGGTCGCGCTGGGGGAGGACGGGATTGGCCGCGTGCTGGCCGATTGCTCCGCCACCGGCGCAGCGCCTGCCGAATGGGCACGGCGGGTGGCAGAGGCCGCGCGCGAATGGAAGGCAGACCGGGTCGTGGCCGAAGCCAACCAGGGCGGCGCGATGGTCGAAAGCGTACTGCGCGCCGCCGACCAATCGCTGCCGATCCGGCTGGTCCACGCGTCCCGCGGCAAGGT
>JAKFWB010000073.1 GCA_021732945.1 Porphyrobacter sp. | reverse complement strand
GCCGACATGGTCACGCGGGTGCCCGTGCTGGCGCACCGCGCCAAGGAAGTGGCCATCACCGAGATCGACACGTTGGACGATCTGGTGCCGCTGCTGTTCGCGCACACCAATTACAAGAGCTATCCCGAAGCCTTCATCGACAATTGGCAGTGGAAGCACATGAACATGTGGCTGCCAACCATGAGTTCGGTCAGCACTGCCAACATCAATGTGGAAGGCTGCACGGATGTCGATAACTGGATCGACCGGGCCAAGGCAGCCGGCCATTTCATGTTCTCGTCCAGCGGAACCTAGGGCAAGAATTCCTTCCTCAACGACGGGGCCGAGAAGCGCGAGCCGGCAAAGAACGCCTATCTGCGCGGCTTCAACATCGCCACGCCCACCATCTCGTGCGCGGTGCGCTGTCGAAGAGCGTGCGCCTGCTCAAGATGCCGTCAAACGACATGATCACCGCTAGCGCGCTGCTGCGCACCATGGCTGATGTCGATCCCGATCACCCACCAACGCGATCATTCTCGGCGGCATACTGGCGCGGCGGGGATGAAACCATCGAAGGGCATATCTACCGCTCGCAGAACTACAACAAGCTGGCAGTGTGGGGCGGCGATGCCGCCGTGCGCCACGCGATGAAATATGCCGCACCCGGGTTCGAGATCATCTCCTTCGACCCGAAGGTCTCTATCGGCCTGATCGGCGTGAGGCGATCAAGGACGAGGCGACCCTGGCCGATGTGGCCACCCGCGCTGCGGCCGATGTGCTGGCCTTCAGCCAGGATGCCTGCGCCTGCGCCCGCTTCCAGTTCGTGGTAGGGAGCGACGCGGAAATCGACGCCTTCTGCCGTGCGCTGCAACAGGAAATGGGCATGGAAACACGGTACGGAGACGGCCCCAACGGTCCCGTTCCGCACAGGGAAGCTGTCGATGAACTCTATATGCTCGATATGCTGGCACCGCTCTACCAAGTCTATGGCAAGGCCGATGGCAGCGGCATCGTGGTCCGTTCTACCGAACCCGTTGGCTTCAGCCCTTCGGGCAAGATCATAAACGTGGTGCAGGTGGAAAACCTGACCGATGCCCTGCCGCACGTCACCGTAGCGACACAGACCTGAGGGGTCTATCCGCTGGAGCGATCAGTTGAGTTGCGCGATGCGCTGTCAGGAGCGGGCGTTCAGCGCATGGTACGGCTGAGCAGCGACCTTGGCGGTGCGTTCGGAGGGCTTCTGCATGACGGCGGCTGGCCGCTCCACCGCATTATGCACTGGGTTGCCTGCAACGCAGACGGCTGAACCCTCGCGCTTGCGTCAGCCGACCGGCTGCCCTGCCTTGGCCACCAGATCCTCGCTGATCCGCCACAGCCGCGCAGCGCCTTCGTCGCTCTGGGCAGCAGGCGTCAGTTCACCAGGCTTGCGTTTCGCGAAGTATTGACCGGATGCGACGGGAGCACCGCCACGCGCGAGCCAGAGGATAGTATCGGCACCCTTTTCAGGGGTGAGCGAGAACGGCTTTCCAAGGAAGTACATCAACTTCACAGCCAGATTGCCATTGCTGTCGAAGTTGGTTTGGACGACACCGGGATGCATGCAGTTCACCCGAATTCCGTCTTGCTCGACCCGTTTGGCCATCTCCCGTGTGAACAGGATATTCGCCAGCTTTGACTGGGTGTAAGCATCGTTGGCGCTGAATTTTTCGACCTGCTGGAGATCGTCCCACTTCATGTCCTTGATGAACTTGTGCGCGACTGATGCAGTGGTGATGACCTGCGCCCCTGGTGCAGCTGCCTTGAGCAGAGGAAGCAGCCGATGGGTCAGCAGGAAGACCGCAAGGTGGTTGGCAGCAAATGTCTGCTCCAGGCCGTCTGCCGTTTCAATCCGCTGCGATGGGGTGGCACCGGCATTGTTCACCAGCAGGTCGATCCGGTCAGTCAGCGCGCCGATCTTCGTGGCGAATTGGTCGACGTTATCCATCACCGCCAGATCGGCCAGCAGCATGTCGACCTGCGCTTGCGGCGCGGCAGCGCGGATTTCCGCCAGCGCGGCCTCGGCACGCGCCGGATTGCGGCCCTGGGCGATCACTCGCCACCCATCGCGCGCCAGTTCGCGTGCCACGACAAGGCCAATGCCGGAGCTGGCCCCTGTTACGACTGCGGTCTTCACCCCGCCACGCTCCTTCCTGCGATGAACCCGGTCACCAGCGCCGGGCCGACATTGCAGCCATGCGCGGGAGACTTGCCCTGCCAGATCGAATTGGCATCAAGGCCCGCAGCCCACAGTCCGGGGATCGGCTTACCGTCTTCACCCTTAACGCGGCACTGCGAATCGATCTTCACACCGACGGTGGTCGAACCATCTCCGGGGAAGATCTGGACTGCGTAATAGGGCCCATCGCCCACCGGGCCGAAGCAGGGATTGGGGGCATGGTTGGGATCGCCGATTTCCTGGTCGATCAAGGTATCGCCCTTGCCGAATGCGCTGTCCTTGCCAGTTGCGGCATCGGCATTGACCTTGGCTGCGGTGGCTTCCAGCCCGGCCGCATCCACGCCGATCTGCGCGGCAAGTTCTGCCAGCGTCTTACCGGTTTTCAGATAACCCGATGTCACAAGTTTCTTGGTGTTGCCGCCGCCTGGAAGTGACAGGCCAAGACCGTATTTCTTGACGTTCTTCGCATTGGAGATGATCCACGAAGGTACATTGCCAGTCAAATGCATGTCTTCCACGAAATGCACGCTGGCCTCGTTGCCGAAGCGCTTGCCGTCGTCGCCCACGGCGATGCAACCCGGTTTCGACATGTCTATAAGGTGGGCATAGCGTTCGACATAGCCATCATCGCGCTTGCGTTTCGATACCACGGCCCAGACGGCGTTGGCGTGATTGTCGGCCCCCATGACTGCGCCAGAGGCGGTCGCCGCCTTGATGCCATCGCCGGTGTTTTCATAAGGCAGGATCGAAACGTGCTGCTCGGCAAAGGGAATATATTCCTTGCGCATCTGCTCGTTGGCGGAAAAGCCGCCTGCGGCCAGGATGACGCCTTTGGATGCAAGCACTTGCGTTTCCTTGCCGCCGATCGTGGCCACAACGCCGGTTACCCTGCCGCCTTCCACCAATAACTGCTCTACCTGCGCATCGGCATACAGATCGGCCCCGGCATCCAGTACCGAACGGTACAGCCTGCCCATAAGGGCGGTGCCCATAGTGAGACGCGAGCCGCGCCCCAGCTTCTTCTTGTCGCGCGCAAACCGGATAGCGATCTTGGCCATGTGCCACAGCGCGCCGGGGCGGGGCAGCCTGGCAATGTAGGGCAGGTCGAAAAGGTCGATCATCATTCCGCCCGGCGCGTTGAATTCCTGGCGCGGTTTGGACAGGCTGTCGAAATGCGGGCCAAGCTGCTTGCCGTCGTATTCGGCGGGTGCGAGCAATCGGCCCTCGTGCATTGCTCCCTCAACGTCCG
>JAKFWB010000074.1 GCA_021732945.1 Porphyrobacter sp. | reverse complement strand
AAGGCTTTCGCAGCGCGGGCTTCAGACCATCGAGGCGGCTGCCTTGATGGCGCGGCGGATGCTCATGTAGGTGGCGCAGCGACACAGGTTGCCGCTCATCGCTTCGTCGATGGCGGCGTCATCGGGTGTGGGGTTGTCGCGCAGCAGCGCGGCCGCCGCCATGATCTGTCCCGATTGGCAATAGCCGCATTGCGGCACATCATTGGCCAACCAAGCCTCGCGGATGGCATCGGCGGCGTCACCAGCAACACCTTCGATCGTGGTTATCTCAGAGCCATCAAGCGAATCGTGCGGGGTGATGCAGGCGCGGGTCGGCGTGCCATTGACATGCACGGCGCAGGCCCCGCATTGCGCGACCCCGCAGCCGAATTTGGTGCCAATCATGTCAAGGTGATCGCGCAGCACCCACAGCAGCGGCGTGCCCGGTGCGGCGTCGACGACTTCGGATTTCCCGTTGATTTTTAAGGTAATGGCCATGCTTGCCTCCTTAGCCTAGGTCGTCTGCTTGGTTGGCAGTTTGAGCTTGCTGCCTTCCGCCCCGATCAGGGGCAGGCTGCGCAAGCGGTGGCCGGTGGCCGCGAAAATCGCATTGGCGAGCGCCGGGGCGGCGGGCGGGGTTGCCGGTTCGCCCACCCCGCCGGGCGGCGCGTCAGACGGGATGATCGCGACTTCGAACTCGCGCGGAGCCTCTTCCATCCTCAGCACCCGCCAGCTCGGGAAATTGTCCTGCACCACCGCACCATTCTTGGCGGTGATTGCACCGTAGAGCGCGTTCGACAGCCCGTAGATCGTGCCGCCCTCCATCTGCGCGCGCACATGGCGCGGATTGACCACCGTGCCCGCATCCACCGCCAGCCACACGCCGGGGATGCTGATCGACCCATCCGGGCGCACGGCCACTTCGACCACGGTGGCGATGTAGCTCAGGAACGAGCGGTGGACGGCAATGCCAAGGCCCCGGCCCTTGGGCAGCTTGCGGTCCCAATCGGCCATCGCGGCAGCTTTCTCCACCACCTGCCGCAACCGCCCGGTGTCGATCGGATATTCTGCCAGTTCAGCGCCGTAATTGCCGTAAACCGCCCCTTCGGCCACCGGGTCGACATTGCGCGGCGGACCGATCAGTTCGAGCAGATAGTCTTTCTGATCGCGCCCGGCGGCATGGGCGAGCTCGGCAGCGAAGCTCTGGATCGCAAAGGCGTGGTAGATATTCGAGACCGAGCGCAACCAGCCGATCCGCAGATGCCCCTTGGCGTTGCCGGATTCGACCCGCAGGTTGGGTGCGGCAAATGGCACATCGGTGGCGCCCAGGCTCATTTCGCCATCGCTCGGCTCGGCCACCGTGTTGTCGAAGGTCGAGCTGATCGGCGGGAAGACCGTGCGGTGCAGCCACGCGGTGCAGGTGCCGTCTTTGTCGAGCCCGGCTTCGCAATATTGCGCGCTGACCGAATGGTAATAGCCGTGCCGGATATCATCCTCACGTGTCCATGTGACCTTTACCGGCTTGCCGACCTCGCGGGCGATCAGCGCGGCTTCGACCACGAAATCGGGCTTGGACTTGCGGCCAAAGGCGCCGCCCAGCCAGGTCGGGGTGACCTTGATCTTGGTCTTGTCCATCCCCAGCGCTTCGGCGAGGGTATCGCGCGTGGATTGCGGGTCTTGAACGCAGGCCCAGCATTCGAGCCGGTCGCCATCCCACTCGGCGGTGGCGCAGGGTGGCTCCATCGGTGACTGGCTGAGGTGGGGGGCGTAATACTCGGCTGTGATCCGCTTGTCCGCCGCCGCCAGCGCCGCGCTCACATCACCGCGCGACCGGCGCACCTTGCCCCTGCGCCGCGCAGTAGCCTGCATCTGTTTGGCATAGGCCTCGGAATCGTATCCGGCATTGGGGCCGTCTGCCCATGCGATTTCGAGCGCGCGCCGGCCTTCGATGGCCGCCCAAGTATCGCGCGCCACCACCGCCACGCCGCCCAAGGGCTGGAATAGCGCCGGGGGCTTGGCATCGGGCAGGCGCACCGTACGCAGAACGCCGGGTACGGCCAGCGCCTTGGCATCGTCAACGCTGCCGACCCGCCCAAACAGCTGCGGCGGGCGCGCGACCACGGCATAGACCATGCCGGGGCGTTTGACATCGATCCCGTAGGTGCTGTCGCCCTTCACAATGCGCGGCACGGTCAGCGAGGGGATTTCCTCGCTGATATAGCGCCATTGCTTAGGGGTTTTGAGCGTGATGTCGGCTTCAGCCGGAATTTCGAGCTTCCCGGCGAGCTCGGCCAGATTGCCATAAGACAGCGTATCGCCATTCTGGGTGTTGCTGACCAGCCCGCGCTCAGCCGAGCATTGCTCCACAGGTAGTTTCCAATAGAGCGCCGCCGCCGCAACCAGCATCTGCCGCATCGCCGCGCCTGCCACGCGCAAGCGGTGGAAATTGAACCGCACCGAACGCGAGCCATCGGTGTTCTGATCGCCGTAGCGTTCATGCCCTTCGGCCTGCACGATCGCGACCTTGTCCCAGTCGGCCTCAAGTTCGTCAGCGACGATCTGCGCCATCGCGGTCCAGGTCTGCTGCCCCATCTCCGATCGGTGGCAGGTGATCTTGACCGTCCCGTCGCGCTCGATTGCGATCCACAGCGCGGGGGTGGCGTCGCCGCCCTTCACCTCGGTCAGTGGGCTGGGGCCGGGGGCCTTGAGGTTGAAGGCATCGGCATCGATCTCGGGCTCGACATAGCTTGAGCATCCCGCCAGCGCCACGCCAAGCACGAACAGCCCCGTGCCGCCCATAAAGCCGCGGCGGCTGAGATTGACATAGGGGCTGGACTCATCACCAGCCGAATGCGCCTTGGTTGCGGGAATGATACCGAGATCGCGGATTAACATCGGCGGTGCTCCTTTTGCCGGAGGCTCACCTTACGCCCGGCGCAGCGATAGTGGTCCACGCCGCGCGCGGTGGCAACCATGCTTGGTCACACACCGTAGAGATGATCCCGAACTAAGCCGCTTGCGATGCGCTGGAAATGGGGGCGACATTGGCCACGGTGATGATCCGCTCCCCGCCGAATTCCTCGCGCACCACGATCAGCCCCTGCCGTTCAAGATGATCGAGCAGACGGCGGATGCGGCTGGGGGAGGAACTGCCGTAAAGCCGCGCCAGCTCGTCCTCGTCGGGCATCGGCTCGCCAAGGGCGGCAGCGACGGCAATCGCCAGAAACGGAGTGAGCACATCATCGTCCACGGTTTCGATCAGCGCTTCGATGGCGGCGTGCGCTGGGCCCTCCACGCGCGCCAGTCCGCCCACTTCGCAGGCGAACAGGCGGCGGAAGCGGGCCAGATCAACCTGCGCGCTGGCAACGCCGCTTTGGCGGCATCGGATGGCGAAATCGCGGAACAGCGCGGTGGTGGGTCGGAAGGTCGCGCCTTCGCTCAAGGCCAGTTGGCGCACCACCTCGG
>JAKFWB010000397.1 GCA_021732945.1 Porphyrobacter sp. | reverse complement strand
CGGATCATGGCTGCGGCTCCGGCAAGGCGACATCCTCGGCGATAGGGCGCAGCGCCCGCTCTCCGCCTTCAAACCATGCGATGGCCAGAACTGCGGCAAGCGCACCGGCAATCAAGGGCCACCGCCGCAGCGCGCGCGGGCGCGGCAGCGGTTCGGCGGACAGGCCTTGCAGCGAAGGCATGGGCAGCGAAGGAATGGAGCGTCGCAGGTTTGCCATATTGCGCGTGCCCTAGCCCATCTATAGGCCATGCGGCAATGACTGGCGCATCCACCTCCCCCCACGAAAGCGACATTTCCGCCATCGCCGCCCGCATCACCCGTCCGGTGGTGCTGGTCGGGCTGATGGGCGTCGGCAAATCGACCGTCGGGCGCAAGCTTGCCGCAATGCTGGGCCGCGATTTCATCGATGCGGACGAAGCGATTGCCGAAGCTGCCGACCGGTCCATCCCCGAAATCTTCGACGCCTTCGGAGAGGCCTATTTCCGCGATGGAGAACGCCGCGTGATTGCGCGGCTGATAGACGAAGCCCACGGTGTGATCGCCACGGGCGGCGGCGCTTTCGTCGATCCCGCCACCCGCGCCGCCGTGCTGGAACGCGGCATCGCGGTGTGGATCGATTGCGATATCGATACGCTGGTCGAACGCACCGCGCGGCGCAGCAATCGACCGCTGCTGAAGCAGGGCGACCCGCGCGAAATCCTGACCCGGCTGGCGCAGGACCGCGCTCCGTTCTACGCGCAGGCGCACATCCGCGTGATGAGCGACACCGGCCCCCACGCCGACACCGCCCGCGCGATTATCGAGGCGATTGATCAATGGCTGTAATTTCCGTCGCGCTCGCCGGGCGCAGCTATGATGTGGTGATTGAGGAAGGATTGCTGGCGCGCCTGCCTGCTACCGCGGCGCCGTTCCTGAAGGGCTATGCTGGCGGGCGGCCCGTGCCCATTGTGGCGGACACCAACACCTACCGCCTCTATGGCGAGGCGATCACCAGCGACTTGGCGGCGCATGGCTTGAGACCGGAATGGTTCGTGGTGGAGCCGGGTGAGGATGCCAAGACCTGGGGCGTGCTGGAAAAGCTGACTGATTGGCTGCTGGCGCTGGGCGTGACCCGGACGGATCACGTTTTCGCGCTGGGTGGCGGGGTGGTCGGCGACCTAGTGGGTTTCGCCTGTGCAGTCACCAAGCGCGGCTGCGGGTTTGTGCAGATTCCGACCACGCTGCTGGCGCAGGTCGATTCCTCAGTTGGAGGTAAGACTGCGATCAACACCAAGGCGGGCAAGAACCTGATCGGCGCGTTCCATCAGCCCGCTCTGGTGCTGATCGATCCGCTGGTGCTTGGCACCCTGCCGGACCGCGAAATGCGCGCCGGTTATGCCGAGGTTTTGAAGTACGGATTGCTCGGCAATGCGGCGTTTTTTGACTGGCTGGAGGCCAACGGAACCAAGGTTCTGGCCCGCGAACCGGCGGCATTGGAACACGCCATCGCCGCCAGCATCGCGATGAAAGCGGCCATCGTTGCCGAGGATGAGCGCGAGACGCTTGATCGCCGGGCGCTGCTTAATCTGGGGCACACCTTCGGCCATGCGCTGGAGGCGGAGACGGGCTTTTCCGACCGGCTGCTGCACGGCGAAGGCGTGGCAATGGGGATGGTGCTGGCGGCGCGCTATTCAGCCCGGCGGGGGGAGATTTCCGGTGCTGATGCAGAGCGTGCCACTGGGGCGATTGCGGCGGCGGAATTGCCTGCGCACCTGCCCGCCCTCCGCCTCACCTGTGACGGCGCGCGGCTGGTGGATCACATGCGGCATGACAAGAAGGCCGAGGCGAAAACGCTGCCCTTCCTGCTGCTCAAGGGCATTGGTCAGGCCTATGTCGCGCGCGATGTTGATCTGACTGATATTGCGGCGTTTCTGGACGAGGAACTGGCCGCATAGTTCCTCGCCGCAGCACGGGGAGGAATGGTGGAACGCTATTCCAGTTCCAGGATCACCGCGTCCACCGCCAGGCTCTCGCCCTCGGCCGCGTTGATCTTGGCGATCACGCCCTCTTTCTCGGCGCGCAGGATGTTTTCCATCTTCATCGCTTCGACCGTCGCGAGCGGCTGGCCCGCCTGCACAGTCTCGCCCTCTGCAGCATGCAGCTTCACCAGCATCCCCGGCATCGGGCAGATGAGGAAGCGCGACAGATCGGGCGGGGTCTTCTCCAGCATCAGCTGCTCGTGCCGCGCCAGCCGCAGCGGCAGCACCAGCGCGGTGTGCGCGGCGCCGCGGGTGGTCACTTTCCAGCGATTGCCAATCCGCTCGACAATTAGGCCGAACCGCTGGCCCGTATCGTCGGTCGCGCTCGCCTGCACCATGCCGGGCATCCAGTCACAATGCCCTTCGATCCGCACGCCATCGACCTGCGCATGGCCGTCACCCAGCACCACTTCGAACCGCTGATCGCCCAGCTTCACCAGCCACTCGGTCGTGACCCGCAACACGCCTTCACGCCCATCATCGCCGTCAAGCTGGCCAGAGATGCGCCGCGCGCGGCTTTGCAGGGTGAATTCATTGCCCGCACAAATCGCCGCCAGCCGCCGCGCAAAGTCCTCGCTGATCGGCGCGCCATGGAAGCCTTCAGGATATTCCTCGGCGATAAACCCGGTGGTCAGCTCGCCCGAGCGGAAGCGCGGGTGCTGCATGATCGCGGAGAGGAAATCGATGTTGTGGCTCAGGCCCTTGATCCGGAAATTGTCGAGCGCTTCGATCTGCAAATCCGCCGCCTCGTCGCGGGTCGGGGCCCAGGTCACCAACTTGGCGATCATCGGATCGTAGAAGCGCGAGACTTCGCCGCCTTCGTAAACGCCGTCATCTAGGCGGATATTGCCTTCCGTGAGTCCCCGCGCAGACGGGGACCTCAGGCCATCTGCCGCTTCGCCAGACTGAAGGAGACCCCCGCCTTCGCGGGGGCTCACATCGGGGGGGTATGGCCCTTGTCGGAAATCCGCCGCAGGCGGGGAATATTCCACCAACCGCCCGGTGCTCGGCAAAAACCCGCGATAGGGATCTTCGGCATAGACGCGGTTTTCAATCGCCCAGCCGTGAATGCCGATATCATCCTGGGTCATCGCCAGCTTTTCACCATAGGCGACGCGGATCATCTGTTCGACCAGATCGATGCCGGTAATCGCTTCGGAAACGGGGTGTTCCACCTGAAGCCGGGTGTTCATTTCGAGGAAGTAGAAGCTCTCCCCCGTAGGGTCCGCGCCGCTGACGATCAGCTCGACAGTACCCGCGCTATAATAGCCCACAGCCCGTGCAAGAGCGACGCATTGTTCGCCCATTGCCTTGCGCATTGTGGGCGTGACGAAGGGCGACGGTGCTTCCTCGACCACCTTCTGGTGGCGGCGCTGGATCGAGCATTCGCGCTCGTTCAGATAGAGGATGTTGCCGTGCTGATCGCCGAGGATC
>JAKFWB010000458.1 GCA_021732945.1 Porphyrobacter sp. | reverse complement strand
ATCTCTTCCGCCTCGGATAGATAGCTGACCTTGAGCATGTCATCGACCCGCGCCTTCTTGACCCGCGCCAGCGGATTGCGGTCTATCAGCTCCCATTCGACGGCGCGGTTGAGGCAGGCCTTGATCGAGGCGATATCGCGGTTGATCGTCTGATGACTGAGACCGCGCTCAACCTTGACCGCGCGCCAGCGTTCCAGATCGAGCGGGGCGAGCTTGTCGAGTTTGCGATCCAGCATCGCCTTGAAGGCAACCTTCAACCGCGAGACGTTCTGCTTGTAGGCGCGCTGGTTCGCTTTGGCCCATGTAAGGAAGTCGCCATCGAGAAAGTCGCCGAGAGTCGGCACTTCCAGCTTCGGCTTGCGTGCCTCGATTGGATCAATTCCTTGGAAGACTTGTGCCAATATGGTTCGCGCGGCTTCGTGCGCCTCTGACAGGCCCAGCACATCCGCCCTGCCCAGCCAGACCCGCTTGCCGCGCGCATATTCGCAGTAAAAGGATTTGGCTCCGGCAGGGGTGACCCGCAGGATCAGACCCTTTAAACGGGTATCCCGATGGTCCTCGACCTTGCGCGGGTTGGGCAATTTCTCGATGATTTGCTGGGTCAGGGCAGCTCGCATTTTTCAGTCCACCTTGTGCTCCGGAACGGCATTTCTGGTGGTGCGCTGGTGGTGCAACTTGCCGCAATACGGCGGAACATAACGGAACCAAACGCAACATTTGCCAGACCCTGAGAATGGCATAAAAACCTATATTTTTCAACTTGTTTTTGCTGCATTTCGATGCATTTGGGCCCCCCAAAAAGGGCGGCTGGGGGTGTGGGGGTCGGAGGTTCGAATCCTCTCGTCCCGACCAGTGGTTTTCAAACAAACACAATACCCTAAGCGGGCGGCGATAGCCGCCCGTTTGCGTTTTGGCGCTGCCTCGTTAATCCAGCGCAAGGATATGCAGGTGGAGTGGAGATCACGAAGCTGTGCTGAACGTTGACTGCAAGGGCTTGCGGTCCTCCGCACGCTTCTGCAACCGGTGGACGCACACCTTAATGCGCGCGAAGAACCTTGCCTCGCGCGCGCGATATTGTTAGCGCCAATCTTGCGTCGATAGCCGGAGCACTGCGTGCCGAAGGCCGACTTCACAATAGGGGAATTTGCCAAGTGTCCAATCCGACAACCAATGCCAAGCCCGCTCAAGAGGCATGGGTAGAGCCGCAAATCATCTTGCTCGATTCCAAGGCAAGCGCGATCTATTTCCGCAATGGTCCGGACGGCTCTACCTACGCCGCCTCGACCAGAAGCTGACTGATCGAACACCGGTTTGACGTAGTCTGGAATTGATGTCGCGGTTGTTGCCGATCCGCGCCGCAGCGGCTCGCGACAATAGCCCGTTAGGCTGACCTTCAGGCGCGATAATGCAGTCGCGCGCAGCTATGCGCGGGCGGGATACCCCCGACGGGCGATGATCATGTTGATGCGCTGGTCATGAAGATGACAAGGCCTTTGCCATGATCCCTCGCACCACTGGCATCTATGGCCTTTTTCGGCTCGATGGTGGCCCGGTCGATCCGCTGGATGCGCGGGCGCTGGGGGTGCCGGTGCCACTGTCGCCGACGTCGTCAGCGGTGTTGGCGATCGACGAGCTCGAACCCGGCGCAATCTATCAGGCACGCGATGGTGGCGAGACAGCGATCCTGCTCGGCCATGTGGATGAACCTGCCGCCCTCGCCGCGCGGCTGGGCCTGAGGCAGGACACGCCGACGCTGGCGCTGGCACTGGCTGCGCATGACCGCTTTGGCAATGACCTCCCCCGCGAAATGATGGGCGGCTGGACCTTGCTGCGCTGGCATGCTGAACAGCGGATCTTGATTGCGGCCCAGTCAATCAATGGCCGCAACGCCGTGCTCTATGCGCGCCATGGGCCGCTGCTGGCGATAGCGCCCGGCATGCAGCATTTGCTGCGCCTGCCATGGATCAGCACTGACCTGCATGCACCGGACCTGGCGAAAAGCCTCTCGTCCAACCTGCTTCGCCATGCTCCGGACAATCGCACCTTCCTCCGCTCGGTCCATTGTCTTGGCCGCAGCCGGACATTGCGCAGCGATGCTGGCGGTGAAACCATCCATGCCGCCGATCCCCACTTGCCCGTCACCCCATGGCAGGGCAGCTTTGACGAGGCGATGGACACGGCCACGCAATTGCTGCGGAGCAATGTGCGCGGCGTGATGGCGCGGGCAGCGGCGGGCCGGGTCGGCGCGTTCAACAGCGGCGGGCTCGATTCGTCGACATTGAGCTGGCTGGCCTCGTAAGAAAAGCCAGCGGGCGCGATTGTTCCTCTGCTCGCCTCGGCAGTCGATACCGATCGCGGCATGCCCGACGAAATTCCGTTTTCGCGGATTGTTGCCGACCATCTTGATGAGCCGCTCTACCCCGTCATCCCACCGCGCGAAGCCAGCCCCTATCGCCCGCGCATTGCCGATTTCCAGTCGGCCCACGCCCCCCCGCAATCGCCGCGCCATTATCTCTACGACAGTTTCAAGGATCAGGCGCTGGCTTTGGGTGTGACCCATATTCTTGATGGCGCGATGGGCGAGCTGACCTTCACCACGCGGTTCGAATTACCCAATCGGCTGCGCCGCCTGCATCTGAGGTTGCGCCCGATCCGGATGCGCTTCACCCATCCCGACTTGCAACCGCGCTGGCCGGATGACGCGATGACGGTCTGGCTGGCCCCGGCACTATTGGCGCAGCTGCCGCCGTCGATGAAAGACAATTGGCGGGAGCAACCGGCAAACGATCTGGTGCGGCGACGCGGTGAACCATGGGGCTTTCCGGCGCATCTCGCCACTTTGATGAACCGAACGCCGCCAGAATTTTCGCCCGGTCGGATCAGGCTGAGCATGCCCTTCCTCGACATCCGCCTGCTCCAGCTGTTTGCTGGCTTTCCGACCGACTACATGGTGCATGGCGGTCTTAATCGTTCACCGGCGCGGCATGTGCTGCGCGGCAATCTGCCGGATTCGATCAGTCTGCGGCCCAAGGGGCTGGCCTTCTCGCCTGACTATTATCAGCGGCTGGGCGAGCACGCAGCAGAAGCCGCAGCGCGCATACCGCTGTTCCGCAAGGCTGGATTGGGGGAATGGTTCGATCTTGATCGGCTCGAAGCGGGTCTTGGTCAGGTCAATCGCTACGGAAGGGCGCAGCTCAACAGCGCGTTCAAGATTCAATTGACCGCAATCAATTGCGAATTTTTCCTGTGGTGGGTCAATGGCCGCCCCGCAGCCGAGGATGCCGGTTAAGCAGCGACCTTGATCGCGCCGAGTGCATCGAACTCGCTCAACAGCCGCTCGATCGCAACAGCGCATTGATCGGCGGGCACGTCAAACCGGGCGAGCAATAATTCCTGAAGCGCGGTAGGCGTTACCGGTTCGGCAAGAGCGTCTCAGATCACTGTCGCAGTCTTGTTC
>JAKFWB010000288.1 GCA_021732945.1 Porphyrobacter sp. | reverse complement strand
GGCTGGTGTGGATGGCGAGATAAGGATCGAAAAAATGGGCAAGCTTGATGCGGTTGGCTTCGGTCACCAATCGCAGCAGCGCACCATCCGCGTCGAACGACCACGGCCGCCCGTCCTGCTCAACCTCGAGACGATGCTCGTCGTCCCTATAGAGAACAGACTCCGCGACCGAGCCGTTGTGGTCGCGGTAGACGACATTGATCGCCTGATCTCCGATCCAGTCCACGGACACGATCTGCACGGGCTGCGCAGACGCGATGCCGCGGACGGAGGCGCCGTTCTTGATGCTTTCGAGCTTGGCGGTCATCAGCCGGCGCTCCCCCACAATATCATCATATCAGAAGCTCCGCCTTGTTCAGCGCAGCCTCGGTTTCCTTGCGGTTTAGCGCGACAATATGCTGTGTGCGAGCACTCTGCTTTGCCGCATCGCCGAGCAGGCCAAGTCGCTTCAGAGCATAGAACAGCATCGCATACCGAACGGACAGCACACTATTGCCCTGGTCCAGCCCATAGTCCTTGGCGACCACCTTCTTCTGGCTTTCCGTCAAATCCGGATGCGGTCCGATGACTACATCGAAGAAGTTGTTCCAGAGCCAATCTTGCTCGCCGGTCGCGCCCGGCTTGCCCTTACCGCGCACTTCCAGGATCCGCGGGAGCAAGAAGTCCTTGAACCTGTTCTCGAGGTGGCAATAGGCGCGCGCGTGCCATCGGAAGCCGTCAAAACCGAAGGCGTGCGGCGTAATTCGGCGCCAGATCGGATCTGGTCGAACCTTGTTCATCGACTGGTAGAAGATTTCCACCGACCCGCTCTCGCGCACTGCGTCGAGCACAAGGCGCAAGACCTGGATGTCGATGTCCCGTTTTGGGGTCAGCGCCACATCCGCATTCGGCAGTGTGGAGATCCAAGAATCGTGAGTCGGCACCGCGCCTTCGGCGACTGACCGAAGCTGCGCAAGATAGACATACGGATCGGGCTCAAGAAAACGCAGGACGAACTTGTCGGCCGCTACATAGCGCTTCCCCCGGGTATCGTAGTCGATGTTTCCCGGCGCGCGCTCTTGATAGAGGGCCAGGTCCTTCGACGCTTGGGGCACCGACACGCCAAAAAATTCCACGAGGTCGGCACGATTGATCGACCCTTCCCAGAACAACCGGAACTCGACGAACTCGAGACGGCGCTCCACCCCCCACTTCAACGCCGCTGCGGTCACTTTCATCGCATTCCATCTCCGCCCGGACATGAGCATCAAAACTATATGGACACTGACACCTGATGCGTGTAATTATTAGTCCCATCAGGGCGGCGGGTCAATGGTCAATGAGGCCCAAATTTCGGGAGCAAGCGATGCCAAAACGCGAATCCAATGGCGAGGTCACCAGCAAGCAGGCGGCCAGCGCAGCAGCGAAAGTCCTGCGCGACCCGAAGAGCAGCAAGGCCGCAAAGACTGCCGCAGCCTCGGCGCTGACGCAGCGCTCGAACCGTAAGTGATCTCTGGGAAGAGAGTGGTCATGGCAGACGCAAATCGTTCCACCCTGGTCGTTCACGGCCGTCTCGCCATGCGGGAGCGCCGGCTGGCGGCTAGCCGTGACCGTCGTCACGGCCTTCAGATCATGTCGTTCGAGCGGGCCGCCGTCCGGCTGGCTGGAGGCTTCGTTCGCCCTATCGACGACGAGAGCCTGCGTGCGGCCATCCAGGCCGTCCTGCCCGCCACGCCGATGGGCGAACTTGAGAGCATCAAGGCTCTTCCCGGCATGATCGACGCGGCGGCCGACACGCTCCACAAAGTCTGGCGCGCGGGAATTGATCTTGCCGCATGCGCGGGCGACCATCCGCGTCTCGCCGCCATCGCGCGCCTGGAATCGGCCGTCCTCGATCAACTTCCGCCCGGGATGATGCGGCCTCTCGACATCGTTGCAGCCGCGACAGCCCGCATCGCTCATGCGCCGGCCGTCCTCGGGCCGATGGAGATCGTCGATCTTACCGAACTCTCGCCCTGCTGGCGGCCACTGCTCCAGGCCCTAACTGCCCATATCCCGGTGCAGTGGACGGCCGGCCCGAGAAGCGTTCCCGCCTGGCTTGACGGCATAGGCGTCACGGTCGCGCATGCAGCGGCGCAAACGCCAGCGATCAGCACCGTCAGCGCCGCGACCGCCTATCATGAGGCCATCGAGGCGATGCGCTGGGCGCGCGGCCTGCTCGCCAACGGCGTCTCGCCCTCGGAGATCGCCATCGCGACTGCATCGCCGGCCGACTATGACGATCATTTCCTGGCCCTGCGCGCCGACGCCAACATCGACCTGCACTTCGTCCACGGCGTCCGCACCGTCACCACCCGCGAGGGCCAGGCGGCCGCAGCGCTGGCCGACATCGTGGTCCGTGGCCTGTCGCAATCGCGGCTGCGTCGCCTCGCGGCGCTCTGCCGGGACAGCCGGCCATTGGAGACCCTGCCTGAAGGCTGGCTGCGCGTCCTGCCGACTGATGCGCCGCTCTCAACGCCGGGCGCCTGGAACCGCCTGCTGAGCCGGTTGGCGCCCGAAGACTGGCCCGACGGTGCCGACCATGTCCCAGCGCTGCGCGCGGCGGTCGAGATTCTGGCGAAAGGGCCAGACGGCGCCAGCGAGATCGGAGAAGCCTTCCTCAAAGGCCGCGCGCTCGCGATCTGGCGCAAGGCGCTGCTCGCCGGCCCTGCTGCCTCGATCGACGCGACTCTGGAAACCTTGAAGCAGGACGACGGACTGGAAGCATGCGTCTCCGTCGCCTGGATGCCCGCCAGCGCGCTCGCAGCTTCGCCTCGCCGCTTTGTGCGGCTCCTCGGCCTCAACTCCTCGCGCTGGCCGCGCGGGATCGCCGAGGACCGGCTGATCCCGGACCACATCATCCCGACCCCGGTGCTCGACCCGCTGCCGGTCAATCTCGCCGATCGCCGCGATTTCGAGACAATCCTCGCCACGACGGCCGACACCGTCGTTGTCTCGCGCGCCCGGCGCGACAGCGATGGGCGTCTCCTGGGGCGAAGTCCCTTGCTCGCCGGACATGGCGACGAAACCTATCTGCGCCGGAATGCGCCGCCGGGGCACGCCTTCAGCGAGACCGACCGCCTCATGGCCCGACCCCAAGAGTTTGCCACTGATCCGCAAGCGGTCAGCGCGCGGGGGTGCTGGCGCGACTGGCGGCAGGCGGAGATCACCCCTCATGACGGACTCGTGCGGGCGGATCATCCGGTCATTCTCGCGATCCTCAGCCGCACCCAATCGGCCAGCTCGTTGCGCCGCTTGCTGCGAAATCCGCTTAGCTTTCTGTGGGTCTATGCGTTCGGATGGCGTGAACCTCAGAGCAGCGCAGAACCGCTTGTGCTCGACGCACTAGGGATCGGTGACCTCGTCCACATGGTTCTCGACCGCGCCTTGCGCAAACTCGAAACCGGAGGCGGCCTTGTGTCCGCCGACATCGAAGCCGGCGGAC
>JAKFWB010000556.1 GCA_021732945.1 Porphyrobacter sp. | reverse complement strand
GACCGATGTCAATCCTGCTTATGGTCTAACATGGTGGCTTCCTAAAGCATCTCCATCGCGCGATTTTGTCACGCTTTCAACCGACATCACCGAACATGCAGATGAACTGCCTGCCGACATGGTCGTAGCGGCAGGGGCCGGCGAACAACGCCTTTATGTCATCCCTTCGCGCAAAATTACAATCGTCCGCCAGGCCCGATTGGATTTTATTGCAATGGCGGCTGGTAAACAAAGCGGATGGTCGGATACTCGGTTTCTGCGGTTGTTGCTTGGTCTTTAGGCCCAGCCGAGCCAGTTCCTACTTGTGGTTCATCAGCACTGTCCCAACAGCGCTGAAGTAGGTAACGCAAAGCGCTCCTTCTTTCAGGGGGAAAGTTGCCGGGATGTCGATCCGGCTGGAAGTGACCATTGATGACTATCATTCGCAGAATCGTTTAGGCATAAGTGCTCGCGAGTGCGATGAGACCGAGACTGCTCCGGCGTACCACCCCAGACTGCTGCCCGAAGGCCGCGAAGTTGCTCCTGAATTTTTACTCATCTGCTTGAAAACTCGCAGTCGAATTGCGCGATTCGCACACCTAAACGCCCTTGATATTCGCCGATTGTATCTATGTGCTTGCTTCCGCGCCAAGGTTCATTTCGCGGTCGAGGTTGCCGGCGAAGTGGCGCAGCAACTCGTCTGGCTTCGTTCGCGCAATTTCTTGAATGCGGCGTTTAGCAATCCGCATTATCCCAGGACGGGGTGGACCATGTCGATCACATCCCGCCCATCGAGCATCGTTGCAGAATGGACTTGGGCGATCGAGCCAGCGGCAACCGTTTCGTCGTCAAAACCGGCTGAAACAGCTCTCGATTGGTCCGCCGATCGCCTCTTCGATCAGCGGTCGGACTGTCTCAAATGGAAGAGGCGGAACCCGGTCGTGCACTTTCGCCAAGGTCGTCACTGCCCCGTCGCAAGCCAAGCCGTGCGGCCATCCCTCTGGGGCCGTGGCGGCTAAGAAGAACAAGTATCTGCGCGAACCCCTCTCGCTCCTTCAACGCATCCGCTTCAGGCCCATCTATAAGTGCATGATCAGCCAACGTCTTTTGCCTTGACGTCGGGCATCCGGCCTTGGCGGAACCCAACTTCTTTCTCGAGTTGCTCCACGACTTGGTCAAGATGCAAAAGCGCTGTATCAAGAGCCACCAGTTCTGTATCCGACAAGCTGCCGAAGGTGTTCGCCACTATGCCGTCGTAAAGTGGGAGACCCTGCTCTAGCATCTCCCTGCCGGCATCGGTGATTTGCACGAGTTTCACGCGGCGGTCTTCAGCAACTGGCGAACGCGTAACCAAACCATTTTGCTCCAGCCAGTCGATTGCTTGCGTGACAGTGCGCGGTGCCTGATCGAAGAAGCTTGCAATGTCAGTTGAGCGGCTGGGTTGTTCTGAAAGGTAGGCAAGCATCTTCAGCCGGGCCATCGATGCACCGTGCGCCGAGAGATGCGCATCAATCAACCGCCGCATCCTATACCAAGTCCAGCCAAAAGCTGTTGCGATATCTCGCAGACGTTTTTCCTGAGGTTCCATATGATATGTCCTTGCTGTAACTTTGGTTTAATGGCATCAGGGAAATGACAGTGGCATGATTTCGGCGGAGCTAATCTTGTTTACAACACTTAAATTTGCGTGTGACAAGGTGACAAACGGCTCGAAGTATCAACCGATTGGTTGCGCAGAGTTGCAAAAATCGATCGGCGGCGCGTTGACACTGGTTCTCGCAAAAATCGCCGTCCGCCCTCCAATCGGCTTGCTATTTATCAGATGACTGCTTCGGATTGGCATCTTGAGGCGGGTAATATGTTGACGCTACGTGTGAGCGGCGACTGGACGGCGCTTACATTGGGAGATGCACCCGCGCGCCTTGACGCTCAATTGGGCGAGTCTCGGAGCGTGCGAAGTCTGGATCTATCTAATCTGGGACGCATCGACACTGCAGGCGCTCTCGTACTTCTGAGGTCCATGGCGTCAGACGCTGACGTTGACTTTGGCGAGCGAGAAGACCTGCAACGACTGATCGATCTGGTGCGGCCGGTACTTGAACGGGCGCCACCAGCAGATTCTCGAACGTCAGCCCTTTTCGGCTTTTTCGACCGCTTCGGCCGCCAGGTAATGGGGATTTTTGGTGAAGCTTACCAAATGCTGGTTTTCACTGGCCAGCTTATCGCGGCGCTTGGTCGCACTGTCGTCGATCCTCGACGCCTGCGGGTGACACCGCTTGTCGCGTTGATGCAGGACGCAGGGATCAACGCGCTCCCGATTGTCTTTATCATGACGTTTTTCATAGGGGCGGTGATTGCGCTCGTCGGCACCAACCTCTTGACCACGCTTGGGGTCGAAGTGTTCACGATCCAGCTTGTCGGCGTGGCGATCCTTCGCGAGTTTGGCGTAGTAATTGCCGCGATCCTCTTGTCTGGAAGGTCCGCGTCATCTTTTGCTGCGCAGATCGGTTCGATGCGCATGAACCAGGAAACCGACGCGATGCAGGTGATGGGCGTTGACCGGTTCGATGCGCTTGTAATCCCGCGGATACTGGCAGCGCTTCTGATGATGCCGCTGATGACTTTCTGCGCAAACATTGGCGGCATCGCTGGCGGGCTGGTGGTCAGTTGGGCAACGATCGATATCAGCCCGGTCTTTTTTATCCAGCGCACGCTCGAAACGGTGGACGTAAAACACTTCTGGATCGGGATGTGCAAGGCACCGTTTTTGGCACTGATCATAGCCGGAGCAGGTTGTCGACACGGCCTTATGGTCGGTGGCGACGTCCAAAGCCTTGGCCGCAATGTCACGTCCGCAGTCGTCCAGTCTGTGTTCTTGGTTATTATGTTCGACGCAATTTTTGCGGTAATCTTCGTGGTACTGGATTTGTGAGCGCGCGGAAGGACATCGAAGCAGACGATCTGCCAATCCGTGTCAAAAGCGTGTCTACGGCATTTGGGGACAAGATCATCCACGAGGATCTTTCTCTTGACGTCCGACGCGGAGAGATATTGGGCGTAGTCGGAGGATCGGGGGCCGGCAAATCGGTACTTCTCAACACGATTCTGGGGCTCAGGCAGCCTGATGCCGGTTCCATTGAGATTTTCGGGAGAGATATTGGCGATCCGCAAGCGCAGAGCGATGTCGAGCAACGGATCGGCGTGATGTTCCAGCAGGGCGCTCTGTTCTCGTTCCTTACTGTCCAAGAGAATGTCGAGGCGCCACTTCTGGAGCATACGAAACTTACAGTCGACTACGTGCACGATCTTGCAAGGCTGAAGATCAAGCTTGCAGGTTTGCCTGAAGACGCAGGCGCTTTGAAGCCAGTGGACTTGTAACGGTTTGGTTCCGGTCGCTTGTCTTTCATTATGTCACCTTAGCTTCGAAAGCCAAGGGGCTTATGCCGCCCAGATATGAGTGGCGTCTTCGTGGGTTATAGAACCCGTTGATGT
>JAKFWB010000499.1 GCA_021732945.1 Porphyrobacter sp. | reverse complement strand
GGCGGCGCAGGAGGCGCGTCCCGCACAGGCCGCCGAGTAGAACCGGGAGCGAGGACAGGGGAGGCATGGCAATGGACTGGGACAAGCTGCGCATATTCCAGGCCGTGGCGGACGCCGGCAGCTTCACCCATGCCGGTGAATCGCTGAAGCTCAGCCAGTCGGCGATCTCGCGCCAGATCGGCGCGCTCGAGGAACAGCTTGGCGTCATGCTGTTCCATCGGCATGCGCGCGGCCTGATCCTCACCGAACAGGGCGAACTGCTCTATCGGACCGCACGCGACATGGCCGCCAAGGTCAATACCGCGGAGGCGCTGCTGCGCGCCAACCAGGACAAGCCCGCCGGGCGGCTCAAGATCCACGCCACCGTGGGCTTCGGCTCGACCTGGCTGACCACGCAGATGCACGAGTTCATCGCGCTCTATCCCGAGATCGACGTAAGCCTCGTCCTGTCGGACAACGAGCTGGACCTTGGCATGCGCGAAGCCGACGTGGCCATCCGCATGGTCATGCCGCGCCAGCCCGGTCTGGTTCAGCGCCACCTGCTGACCGTCCGCAGTCACGTCTATGCCTCGCACGGCTATGTGCAGAAGTACGGCAAGCCAGCCACCATCGAGGAGCTGGACCAGCACCGTCTCATCATTTTCGGCGAGGACGCGCGGGCGCCTGTCCAGGACGTGAACTGGCTGCTGCGCGAGGGCAATGCCGACCAGAATCCGCGGCTCGTGGTGCTGCGGGTCAACAATACCTACGGCATCTTCCGGGCTGTCGAGTCCGGCCTGGGGATCGCCTCGCTCCCGGATTATCTGGCGCGCGAATCCACCAAGCTCGAAATGGTCCTGCCCGACCTGAACGTGCGGACCACGGATGTCTATTTCACCTATCCGGAAGAGCTGAGGCATTCCAAGCGCATCGCGGTCTTCCGCGATTTCCTGCTGCGGAAGGTGGCGGAGACCCGTTTTTAACAGCGAGATCTGCAGGATTGCATACTAAGTGCGAGGCATGCGCGCTTCGCATGTCAGTGTCCAAAACTTCACCACTACCAATCCCGGCAATGAGGCATAGGTTGGTGGCAGGTTATCGACACGAAAAGTTTCGGCTGATCGCGTTCGAAACTCGGGATCCTCATGATCCCACGTCTCCCAGACGTGAAGCCTCCCTGTTTGACTAGGCCGGACCTTAGTGTCCGGCCTTCTTTTTTGTTCAACCAGGCCGCCGTTTTATGGTGGTCGACGGGTCGGCGATCTCACTTCAGCACTGCCGGCCGTCCGCGCTGTGGACGCGCTGTGGACGCAAAGCCGGGCGGCCGGGCTGGGGCTGGATCGCGCGTGGCGACCGCGTTCAACGCTCCGCAGCGTATCGACGGTCACTTGCCTCCATGTCCTGTCCGCGGCGGGCCGTGGCGTCCCTCACGCCGATACCGTAGTAGCTGACATTTGGCGCGTAGGTTCCGGCCGCAATGTTCAAGCGGTCCAACAGGGCTTGATCAATGTTCGGATCCTGAGCCTTCTGCCACAGCTCGGCGGCGCGCTTGACCTTCTGGTGGACTTCAGCGGTTCGAGCATAGGCGGCGAGCGCCTGAGCGCTGGGCGGCGCAAAGGCGTTCGCGATGCTGCTGAACGCCTCGCCTAGCTGGTGGTCATTGAAGGTGGTGGAATCGTTGGGCGGCATGTGAGCGCTTGAAAAAGGTTGCGGGCCGGCGAATTGCGGCGCGGAAGGTCGGCCGTCTCGCGCCGGGGTATCTTACTAGATTCCGCCGACCTGCCGAAGAACACTCGCATTTGTGACCGCGGGTTGATTGTGCTGCGGCGCGATTATTCCCGTAGTGTGCGCCCGTGTTGTCGACGTAGATTGCGCCGCGGGGAGGCGCACATGTCATCATCGCAATTCGGGCTTGGCCGGGTGACCGCTCAAGTCGCGCTGTGCGCGGCGCTGGCCGGTTGTCAGACCTATGACGAAAGCGTTCGTCAGTCGCTGCAGGGTTACATCGGCCAGCCGGTGCAGCGCTTTGCCGAAGACAAATCGTTGATGCCGTCCGGCGTCTATGAAGATGCCGGCGTCAAAACCTACATTTTCAATAGGGCGCGCTGCGGCTACACGATCAAGGCCACTGGCTCGCCGGGCGGCGTAGCCATCATCCGCGAAATCTCGTCGACCTGTCCGCCGGGTTGATCACTGATCGCCTGCGGGGAGAACTTCCAGCGGTGCGAATTTTGGAGTCGGCATGCCACGCCGACTTGAGCTCGACGGTTGGAGTGTACCCAGGGGGTGGCCGGCGCCCACATCGCGGCGGGCAGGCTTCGCCGCCGGGCAGCCAGGGCGGCGCCTCGCCAATCTGGCGAGGCCCTGCGGTCTAGCCGCGGTCGTACTGCGTCGGCGAACAGGTGCGGCCGGGTCGCGCCCCGCTGCGTTCGCGTGCGCCTAGGCGCCCGGCTGCGGCGCCGCCGCGGCTCCGTCGCCGTCGGGGGCGCTACCATCGCCGCTGCCGTCGTCGTCGCCGCCCTGCTCAAGCTCGAGCACGCGATTTGCCAGCGACTCCAAGGCGTAGGCTTGGTGATGCTGTATGACCATGCGGATCGCTGGGCTCGTTGCTTCATTCATCGCTCTGGAAAGCTCGAAAAGCGCCATGCGGACAAAGTCCCGGTGGTGCGGGGTCCATATATAACTCACCAGATTATCCGCTTCGCGCTCCACTGTGTCGGCGTCGCCCTCATTTACAGCTTCGCGGAAGCTGTGCGTATCTCTTGAAATGCCCTCCGCGGCGATGGCCACGAGCACGCTTTGCGGAGGGCATGTCAGGACTCCTCCAAGGGCTTGTACGTTCTTCTTGAGTTCGTCCACGGCTAGCATTGTTTCTGGGCTCAGCATCCAATTCTCCATCTCGCCGGCAACAGCGCCGGCAGAGACGCGTTAGCAAAAATCGACGTGCTCTCAAAGGTTGAGGGATTGATTTGTTTTTGTCGTAAGTGTAGTATCGCCGTACGACACGACTGTTGCGCCAGCTAAGTCCTTGAACGGGCTCGACAAGCCCGCGGCTGTCGTATGTGCTGGCCAGAAAGGCGCTGATTTCTCCACGCGAAAGACCCTTGATAGGGGCGTGAACCGCCCTTGTCCGGGGTGCATTCGCAGGTGTATCAATGTGTGCAACGGTCGATGCTCACAACGATACGGGAGACGGGCAAATGGCAAACGGCAAATTCATCTCGTATTTGCGGGTGTCGACGCAGCGCCAAGGCAAGTCGGGCTTAGGCTTGGAAGCGCAGCGCGCGGCCGTCGCGTCCTACCTAAACGGCGGCGAATGGAAGTTGGTCGCCGAGTTCGCCGAAGTCGAAAGCGGCCGACGCCCTGATCGGCCAAAATTGGCGGAGGCGCTGGATATGTGTCGCGCGCACCGGGCGGCGCTAGTCGTTGCGAAGGTCGACCGTTTGACTCGTTCTCAGGGCTTCCTGTCGCGCCTGTTAGAGGCCGGCGTAGATGTCCGATTCT
>JAKFWB010000170.1 GCA_021732945.1 Porphyrobacter sp. | reverse complement strand
CGATCCCCTTCGATCTCGGCGTGATGATGACACAGAAGGCCTGCGTCGCAAAGTTCGGCCAGCCTGCCCCGCGCATCCGGGGCCGCGTCCGCGCGATGCAGGGCACCTTCTCGGGCGGCACCGCCGCCAGCCTCGGCGCGACGATGAAGGCGGCGGCCAAGAGCCCTTCGCTGATCAACGTGCTGCGCAATCCCTTTGCGCTGACCCCCGGCTTCGAAGGGCCGGATCAACCTTCGGGCATGATCCCGAGCCACGAGGATGATCTGGGCAAGTGGTCCGCGCCGTTCGTGATGGCGCCGATCAACACCAAGAACGTCCACCGCACCAACTTCCTGCTTGGCCACCCCTACGGGACCAACTTCAAGTACGACGAGATGATGCTGACCAGCCCCGGCGATGCGGGGCGCGCGGCGGCCAATGCGGCGCTGGAATTCATGAAGAACCCGTTTGGTGCCAAGCCGCCCAAGCCGGGCGAAGGCCCGACCAAGGAAGAGCGCGACAACGGCTTCTATGATGTGGTGTTCGTCGCCGACATGGCAGACGGCGGCCGCCTGCAATTCGGGGTCAAGGGCCGGTATGATCCGGGCTATGGCTCAACCTGCCGGATGCTGAGTGAGACCGGGATCGCGCTGCTCAGCTGCACCAAGCCGGGCGGGATCGGCACGCCGGGCAGCTTTCTGGGCGAAGATCTGGTCAAGCTGCTGGAAGAGCACGCCGAGCTGATCTTCGCGGTGGAAGGATAAGATAGCGAGTCCCCGCGCAGGCGGGGACCTCAGTCGGGTTGGCGTTTCGCTGAACGAGGTCCCCGCCTGCGCGGGGATTCACAATTGGTGGCCAAGGATCAAAAACTCAGCCGCACGCTCGCGCGGAAATTGCGGCCCACCAGCGGCACGAAATCCTTGGTAAAGCTGGCATGACGGCGGCCATTGACGTCAAAGAAGTTGTCGGCGGCGATCTGCACTGTGACGTTCCGGTTGCCCGGCAGCGGTCGCCAAGCCGCCACCGCATTGACCAGCGTGAAGCTGTCGGTCGGCGTCTCAAACGCGGTCACCCGGTCCTGACCGTCAAACCACTGCACCTCGCCGCGCAGGTCGAAGGCGTCGGTCTGCGCTTCCAGCGCGCCGAGCAGGCTCAGCGGCGGGATACGCGGGACAGCCGTGCCATTGCCCAGTTCCGCCTCGACATAGGAGGCGCTGAGATCGGTCAGCAGCTTGAACCCGCCGGAGTCGACGACGGGGTAGGACAGCTCGGCTTCGACGCCCCAGAAACCGGCATCCTGCTGAAGATACTGGAAGACGGGCAGGCCGTCTTCCTCTTCGCCGGTTTCATCGAGGAAGATGTAATTGTCGAACCATTGGTGATACGCCGTCAGGCCGAACGTGCCTGCACCAATCGTGCCGCGGGCATAGGCTTCCAGGCCCCATGCGCGTTCGGTCCGCAGGTCGGGATTGCCAATTTCAAATGCCTGCGTGGCGATGTGCGGACCGTTGGCGAATAACTCCTCGGCGCTGGGCGCGCGTTCGGCGCGGGATCCGTTGAGGCCGAAGCGCACGCCCTCAACGCCTTCGTAGATCAGGCCAAGCGCGCCCGAGAAGGTGTCATACTCACGCTCGATCCCCAGCGTTTGCGCTTCCACATTGGTAAACTCGGCACGGGCGGCGGCTTCGATCTGGATCGGGCCGGTGCCGAACTCCTGCAAGGTGAACACCGCCAGCTGCTGCGTCAGGTTGGGCGGAACATAGGCTTCGGCCCCTTGCGCAAAGAAATCGCGGTGGGTGAATTGCACCCCGCTCGACCCGCGCAGCGTGCCTTGGGCATTCTGGACCAGTTCTGCGCGCGCTTCGATGCCGGTGCTGTCGAAGGAGGTGCCAATTTCCGTGCCTTCGAATTCCGTATGGGTGTAATCCGAATAGCCGACCCGCAGCTTCAGACGCTCAAAGGCGCCCTCGCCAAGATAGACATCGCCTTTGAAGTCAGCACGGAACTGTTCAAGGCCGATGGTCACCAGCGCCTCACCTCCCTCCTCGCCCTCTTCCTCGGCATGGACCGTGCCGGGACGGGTGGGGACGCCGTAGCTGGAATCGTAATAGCCCACCGATGCGCCGAATGTGCTGTCTCCCAGGATCACGCCAAACCCGGCGTTGACGGTCCAGCTCTCGGTCGCGGTATTGGGCACGGTGCTGCGCTGACCAGCCAACGCGCGCAGTTCGGCGGCTTCTTCAAGCTCGCCTTCGCCCGCTTCCTCGTCGGCGGCGTCGAGCACTTCGGCGCGCAGCCCATCGGCCAGCTGGAAGCCGCCGATCTCCACATCTTCGGTCTGGCGATAGGAGCCATCGACGTGGAACACGAAGCTGGAACCAATCCCGACGTCGATCGACGCCGCGCCAGTGGTGAGGTTGGTCGCGCTGTCGACCCCGCCGAAAGCATCGAGGTGGAAGGCTTCGTCGGGCATCCGGATCGGAATGCGCTTGTCGATCACATTGACCGCGCCGCCAATCGCCTGACTGCCATAGAGCAGCACGGCCGGGCCGCGCAGCACTTCGATCCGTTCGACTGTGATCGGATCGATCGTGGTGGCGTGATCGACCGAGGTGTTCGAAACATCCGCCGTGCCCACGCCGTCGATCAGCACGCGCACACGCTCACCCTGCTGGCCCCGCAGCACCGGGCGCGATGAACCGGGGGCAAAGCTGGTCGCCGAAACGCCCGGAAGTTTGGTCAGCAGCTCGCCGATCTGGCCAGTCACGGACTGGCGCTGAATATCGCTGATTTCGAGAACGCTGGTGCCAGCGAGCAAATCAAGCTCTTTCAGACCGGACGCACTGACAATGATTGTGCCTTGCGCGTCGGCCTGGCGATTGTGAACGTCATCCTCGACCACATCATCAACCTTGGCCGCACCATTGGTTGATTGCGCCAAAGCAGGGGTGCTGATGAAAGCTGCGCCAAGCACGGCGGCGAGGGCGAGGTGCGAGGAGCCAGGTCGCGTCTTGCTGATCAACATGAGAGGTTCCGATGAATTTATGAGATAACGTATCAATCACCTAGCGCTACGCAAGCTGAATGCAAGCGCAAATGCCGCAAAGGCACGGCGGTGCTCGACGAAGTGCGGCACAGGATTGCGGCGGGCATGCGCTGGATCGCTCACGCCCGTCGGCGCGGCGGCAGCGGCATTATCGAAAGTTGGAAAGCTCGCGGCGGCGCTGGTTCACCTTGCCAGCGCCTCTGCCGAGGAAGCTACAGCTTGTGATCAATAAAACTCAGACACGAGATACTCGTTCACGATCGGGCTGTGGGCAAAGGCGAGCGGGTTGAACGATGGCTCGCCGCCCGCTGTGCCCGGCAGGGCGGTGATGTCCGCGCCCTCGATGGCCAGAGCCGCACGCGCGCTGCTGTCCTGCTGCGCTGCATCAAGCGACCCCTCCCCGCTGCTGGGACGGGTGAACCAGCCCGCATAGGTCTCCGGCCCGAAGCCATTGGCGGTGAGGT
>JAKFWB010000181.1 GCA_021732945.1 Porphyrobacter sp. | reverse complement strand
GGCATAGCCAATCAACAGATGGCCCTGACTCGGCGATTGGCCGTGGGTGAACAGCAGCACGCATTGTTAGCCCAGCGAATCGCGGCCATAGCCGGTCAGCACGTGGAACAGATCATGCGTATCGCGCGAGCGTTCCATGAACCATTGCACAAGGTCGGGATATTTCGGACGACCAAGCCGCTCAGCCTCAGCCACCAGGCCAGCGGCAGACAGCCCCTCGGACTCCATGAAATCGCAATAGGCGTGCGCAAGGCTGCCCTTGGGAGTGCGGCGCAAGGCGGCGTGATCATCAAGGATGTCCGGCAGCGAAGGCTCGCTGGCCCGCAGGAACGCGCCGTGTTCAGACAGGCTCAGATCGCGCACCCGGTCCATGAAACTGGACGAAGGCAGGGATTCGAAGATCCTGAAAACAAGGCTGGTGTCTTCCTTGTCCTTCATCAAAGCCTGAAAACTGCGCACCGCCCGCAGCGGACGATAGCGCGGCGCGGGCCGATCAGGGTGGCGCAGCACGGTGCCATCGGCAGCGAACATCTGGCTGTGATCGTTCAAGGGAGCGGTCATTTCCGGTCGGATCCTCAGATTTCTGCGCACATCGTCGAAGCAGATCTCAGCTTGCTTACATCAATGTCAGTAACTGATTTGCGTCTCTGATCGAAACCTTTTGCGCCATTCCGGGCTTCATCTGCGATCAAACGATCCGCCAGTCAGCTTTGGGAATGCCGAGCAGGCGCAGCACCGCGGTCAAATCCTCGCTGTCCACCCGGCCATTGGCGGCCGCGCGCGCCTTGGGCTTGGCGCGGTAGGCAAAGCCGTAGGTGGCCGCCTCGATCATCGGAATGTCATTCGCCCCGTCGCCGGTGGCAAGGCTGTGCGCGCCCTCGCCCAGCGCATCCAGTTCCTCGCGCAGCACCGCCGCCTTGACCGCGCTGTCGGTGATCGGCCCGATCAACCCGCCGGTAAGCTTGCCGCTTTCCACGCCGAGCCGGTTGCCGACCACCCGATCAAACCCCAGCATCTGCGCGACCGGATCAGCAAAATGGTGAAAGCCCCCCGTCACAAGGACGGTGCGTGTGCCCAGCGCCGCGAGGGTCGCCACCAAAGTTGCAGCACCCGGCGTCGGCCTGATGCGCTCTGCCAGACAATCGCCAATGGCGCTTTCGGCCAAGCCTTCCAGCAGCGCGACCCGTTCACGCAAGGCGGCTTCGAAATCGAGCTCGCCCTGCATCGCGCGCTCTGTGATTGCGGCGATTTGCGGCTTCAGCCCGGCGTAATCGGCCAGCTCATCGATGCATTCCTGCCCGATCATAGTCGAATCCATGTCCGACACGAACAGGCGCGGCAGCGTGATAGCGTCTCGGGCCACGAGCATGTCGGCATCGGGGAAATAGGCGTCAAGGACACGCGCAAAGGCGACGATGTCATCGCCCCCTGCTACGAATTGCTCGAAACCGTCATGCGAACTTAGCCTCAGGCCGCGCGGGCCGATACCCAACTCATCAATGTCGTTATCAATTGCATCGGAAGCATTATACGTCGCGTCCGTCTCTGCTATCAGCCGCGCAATGAGCATTCTGTCTTCTCCATCAGCACCGGTCGCGCTCATTGCAGGGCCGACCGCCAGCGGCAAGAGCGCGATTGCGGTGGCGCTGGCGCACCGTCTGGCCGAAACCGGCCGGACGGGCGTGATCATCAACGCCGATAGCGCGCAGGTCTATGCCGATCTGCAAGTCCTGTCCGCGCGTCCATCCGAGGACGAGATGGACGGGATCGAACACCGCCTGTTCGGCGCGTGGGACGGGGCTGAGGCGTGTTCGGCCGCTGCCTGGGCGACGCGGGCGCGGGCCGAAATCGCCGATTGCCACAGCAATGGCATGGTGCCGATCCTTGTTGGGGGAACGGGGCTCTATCTCAAGGTGCTGCTCGAAGGCATCGCGCCGATCCCCGCCATCGATCCCGAAGTGCGGACGATGGTGCGCAACCTGCCGGATGATAACGCCTACAAGCTGCTCCAGATCGAAGATCCGCAGCGCGCCGCCGAGCTTGATCCGGGCGATCGTCAGCGCATCGCCCGCGCCTTGGAGGTCAAGCGATCAACCGGGGTCGCGCTGGCCGATTGGCAGCTGGCGAAGACCGGCGGGATTGGCGAGGATGTTGATCTTCACCCGCTGATCCTGCTGCCGGATCGTGATTGGTTGTATGACCGATGCGACCGGCGCTTTGCCGCCATGCTGGAAAACGGCGCTATCCCGGAGGTTGAAGCGCTATTGGCACGCGAGCTCGACCCCGATCTGCCGGTGATGCGGGCCATCGGCGTGCCTGAAATCGCGGCGTTCATCGCCGAGGAAGTTACCCGCGATGAGATGATCGCCATCGGCGGGCAGTCCACCCGTAACCTCGCCAAGCGCCAGTTCACATGGTTCCGGCGCCAACCGCCTGAGGATTGGCCACGCGTGACCTTCGGTACCGAGTCCGAAAATATCGATATCGGAGCCTATTTTGCATCATCATTGCGTGATTAGGGCTTGACCTATCAGATTGTAACCGATAGCGCCAATCTTACTCGGTCCGATGCAATCCCCCCAGCATCGGGCCGGTTTTGTTGTTAAGGCCCCTATAGCCATCAGGATTGGAGTTTCCCGTGCCCGGTCAGCCGGCCCCTGACTCATCGCAGAACGCCCAGCAGGCTGCCGCCATGAGCGGCGCGGCGATTCTGGTGCAGTCCCTGATCGAACAGGGTGTCGAATATGTGTTCGGCTATCCCGGCGGCGCGGTTCTGCCGATCTATGACGAGCTATTCGGCGATGAGCGCATCCGCCACATCCTCGTCCGGCATGAGGCGGGCGCAGCCCACGCGGCGGAAGGCTATGCCCGCGCCACGGGCAAGCCCGGCGTAGTGCTGGTCACAAGCGGCCCGGGAGCGACCAATGCGGTCACCGGGATCGCGGACGCATGGATGGATTCGATCCCGCTGGTGGTGATCACCGGGCAGGTGCCGACCGCGTTGATCGGCACCGATGCGTTTCAGGAAGCCGACACCGTCGGCATCACCCGCCACTGCACCAAACACAATTATCTGGTCAAAGACCCGGCCGATCTCGGCGCCACGATCAAGGAAGCCTTCCTGATCGCCACGACCGGCAGGCCCGGCCCGGTTGTCGTCGACATTCCCAAGAACGTGCAGATCGCCGTCCCGTCCGAACGCCGCGCGCTGACCCGTGCGGGCGCGCATCGCTATGCACCGCAGACGGTCGCTCCGGCAGAGCAGGTCATCGAAGCGGTCGAACTTCTCGCCAAGGCTGAACGCCCGATTTTCTACACCGGCGGCGGGGTGATCAATTCCGGGCCTGAGGCGAGCCGGTTGCTGCGGCAGTTGCAGGACATCACCGGCGCGCCCGTTACCTCAACGCTGATGGGCCTTGGCGCATTCCCCTCGCAGCACCCCGATTGGCTCGGGATGCTGGGGATGCACGGCACGTACGAAGCCAATATGG
>JAKFWB010000365.1 GCA_021732945.1 Porphyrobacter sp. | reverse complement strand
GGCACTCGGATCCGCGATTGGAGGTCCGATTGGCGGATCGATCGGCGCGTTTATCGGCCAGCAGGTCGACCGGCGGGTTTTTGGCGGCGGCACCCGACAAGGACCGCGCCTGCGCGAGCTAGCGATCAGCACCTCAAGCTATGGTCAGGCGATTGCGCGTCATTTCGGTCGGATGCGCGTGCCTGGCACGGTGATCTGGTCGACCGACCTGATCGAAAGCAAGCGCAAGGACAAGGGCCGCAAAGGCCAGCCTTCAACTGTAACCTATTCTTACTCGGCTTCATTTGCCGTCGCCTTGTCCAGCACTCCGCTTGCCGGGCTGGGACGCATCTGGGCTGATGGCAATCTTCTGCGTGGCACCCAAGGTGACCTGAAAGTCGGGGGCAGCATGCGCTTCTACCCCGGATTTGGCGACGATCCGATCGATCCTCTGATTGCGGCTGCCAAAGGCGCAGCAGCCCCAGCCTTTCGGGACTGCGCTTATGTCATTTTCGAAAATCTGGAACTGGCCGACTACGGCAACCGCATTCCTGCCTTGAGCTTCGAGATCTTTGCTGACGGTGGGGACAATTCGGTCTCGCTGAGCGGATTGGTGCCGGGCGCCGCAACTGGCGCGATGCCTCTTATTCTGGAACATGCAAGGGGATTCGCCGATGAAGGCGGCCCTCTGACAAGTACCTTAGACGTGATCGATCAGGTGATCCCGCTGGTGTGCACTTCAGGCGCGGATGGCCTTATGATCGCCCCACGCAGCCAGTCCGCCACCACACCCGTGGTCTTGCCCCCGCAGCTCAGCCTACGCGACGCGGCGTCGGAGGAAGCCCGGAACAAGCAACGCGCGGGCGTGCCGACCCGCAATCCGGCCGCGCTGCGTTATTACGATGAGGATCGCGATTATCAGCCGGGGGTGCAACGCGCTGTCGGCGCGCGGCAGACGGGCCGTGAGCTGATGGTTGATCTGCCCGCAACCATGACCGCCAATGGCGCGCGCCAACTCGCAACCGAGAGCGCCAATCGCGCGCGCTGGCAGCACGAAACCGTGACGTGGCGCATGGGCGAGCTGGATCCGCGCCTCAATCCGGGAATGGTCGTACGCATTCCTGATGCACCGGGCCTATGGCTCATTCGCAGCTGGGAATGGTTCGATCGGGGGATCGAGCTGGAGCTGGAGCGGCTGGCACCCAGCGCTGCCGGAACGGTCGCCAGCGATCCGGGCGAAGCGTTATCCCAGATTGATCTCGCCATTCCGGCAACGCATCTGCTCGCCATTGAAGTCCCGGCTGATGGCAGCGCCAACCCCGCAACGCCGCTGATCTTCGCTGCCGCTTCGGCCGAAAACAGCACATGGCGCGGCGCAGCTTTGTTTGCTGTGCAGGGGTCAGCGTTGGTAGATTTGAGCACCACGGGATCGCAGCGTGCCGTGATTGGCAGCCTCGCTGAACCGCTATCGCCGTCGCCAGCCTTGCTGTTTGAACCTGCGGCCAGCGTGATGGTGCAACTTGTGGCAAATGATCTTGGCCTGACTGATGCCGATATTGATGCCATTGCTGCGGGCACCAACCGGATGATGATCGGCAGCGAGGTGGTGCAATTCGCACGCGCGGAGCCGTTGGGCGGAGGGCTTTGGCGCTTGTCAGGCCTGCTGCGTGGTCGCGGCGGCACCGAACAGGCCGCTGCTCTGGGCCATCCCCTTCAGGCCGCGGCCCTTCTGCTCGACGATAGCTTGACTGCACTCGATCCCGCGCTCGCGCCACCGCTAACATCGACCCGGATTGCCGCGATCGGCACCAATGATGTTGACGCCGTGATTGCGCCGCTCGCCAATGCCGGTCTGTCGCGTCGTCCATTGTGCCCAGTCCACCCACGCGCAACGATCGAGGCGGACGGTGCACGGCTATTCGAATGGACCCGGCGCGCACGCGGGCAATGGCGCTGGGACGACGGGGTCGATGTGCCCCTCGTAGAAGAGCGTGAAGCCTACCTCGCCGGTTACGGTCCTGCGCAGACGCCCCATGCAACCTGGTCAATCACAACGCCGCAACTGCGCCTGACCGAGGCCGAAATCACCAACCTCATTGGCCAGCATGGGCCTGCTGACCTGTGGGTGAAACAGGTCGGCACCTACGACCAGTCGCCCACCCTGCTGCTCTCACCGCTTTCCTGACACCAAGGAGACTCCGATGCCCGAAGCTCTAAATTTCCCTGCGACCACGCCCATTACCGGCCTCCCGCTGCTTGTGGCTGGGCAGGCGCAAAAGGAGTTCTTCGTCAATCAGGCGCTGGCAATCCTCGATGCCTTCGCGCCGCGCGCGATTGTCGCGTCGCTGCCAGAGCCGCCTTCCGAACCGGCAGAGGGCGATTGTTTCAGAGTGGTTGCGCCCGCCAGCCAGGCGTGGATCGGATGCGAAGACCATATCGCGATTCGCATCGGTGGCGCGTGGCATTTGGTTCCGCCCCGCGATGGCATGCGACTGTTTGACCGCGTGGCGGATCGCGACCTGTTTTTTCAATCCACTTGGCAGTCGGCAACTGCCCCTGCCGCCCCCGCCGGTGGAACTGTGATTGATACCGAAGCCCGCGCGGCTTTGGTCAACCTGATCGAGGCGCTGGGACAGATCGGCATTCTTGGCCCGAAATTGCTCTGACAGCGGCTGATTTTTCGCGCAGTTCCGCCATTAAGCGGTTGCATTTTTCGTCAGGGCCACAGCATAGAGGCATTCTTGCCACACACAAAAAGCATTGTTGGCTTGCCTGATGTATGTGGAAAAGATAGAGACAGCTGGTGCCTCAAGTTCAATTTGAAGGGGAATATTAGAATGCGCAAACTCGTCATTGGAATGGCGATGGCTTCGACCGCGCTGACCACGCCCGCCATGGCCCGTGAAGGCCAATGGTACATTCAGGGCGATGGCGGCGTTATGATCGTCGAAGACCAGAACATCGACGTCAACGGATCGCCCGCAAACGCCTCGGCCAACTACGACAACGATTATGATTTCGGCGCCGAAGTTGGCTACGATTTTGGCGCATTCCGCCTCGAAGCAGAAGCGAGCTATCGCGCGGCCGATCTTGAGGACGTGCAAGCCGGCAGCGAAGGACTCGTCAGCGTCGCAATTCCCGGCGCTCCGGGCTTCGCGACCTTCACCGGCACACGCGGCGCGCTCGGCGAGGTCAACGCCCTCAGCTTCATGATCAACGGCCTGTTTGATTTCGGCGATGATGACGGCCTGCAGGGCTTCGCCTGCGGCGGCGTTGGCGTTGCTCGTGTCGACGTAGAAGGCACTGTCAACGACAATGGCCCCGGCGTCTGGGATGATTCGGACACGGGCTTCGCCTGGCAGTTGCTGGCGGGCGTTCGCGCTCCTCTCAGCGATTCCTGGGATGTTGGCCTGAAGTATCGTTACTTCAACGTGCCAGACATCGGACTGATTGATCCGTTGGGTCGCACGCTCGAAACCAAGTTCAGCTCGCACTCGCTGCTGGGTTCGATCACTTATAACTTCGGGGG
>JAKFWB010000359.1 GCA_021732945.1 Porphyrobacter sp. | reverse complement strand
TCTTGCGACGCCTCGGCAATAAAATCGGCGGAGATTTAGAAAGATTTGGCCATCGCCTCTGTGCAAGGATTCTTGGGCATATCGGCGGCATTTGCGCGCGAGCAGGAAAAATGAAGATCCTGTAACCAAACCGAGATCGCTTGCGAACCATTGCTGTGACGCCAATAGGTTCACACGGATTATGGGGAAGGAACCTCACTATGAAGACCACTCTCGGAATTGCTGCTGCATCGCTCGCTTCGCTGGCTGCGGCCTCGCTGATCGCGACGGCACCCGTTGCCGCGCAAACCAAGGGCGCCAAGGAAAAGTGCTACGGCGTTTCGCTCAAGGCCAAGAATGATTGCGCTGCCGGGCCGGGCACCAGCTGTGCAGGCACCTCAACCGCCGATTACCAGGGCAATGCCTGGAAGTATGTTGCTAAGGGCGAATGCGTCAAAATTGGCGGTTCGCTCGCTGCAAAGAAGGGCAATTCCAAGCCCGTCCCCCAGAAGGGTTAAAGCCCTCGGGTCGTCTGGAATGCTGGTCGATCGTTTCACCAAAGGCCCACTCCCCCTCAGGGCAGGTGTAGGGCTCAAGCCGCAACATTACCCCCTTGCGCTTGAGCATGTGTCGGCCAGCATTCCTTCTTTGCACCGCGCGCCAGTCTGGTTCGAGGTGCACCCTCAGAACTACTTTGGTGCTGGCGGCCCGCCGCACCGCTGGCTTGTCGGCTTGGCTGCTGCGGCTCCGCTGAGTTTCCACTCGGTCGGCCTGTCGCTCGGTAGCAGCGAGGGCGCGAACCATGATGAACTGGAACAGCTCGCCGCGCTATGCGATCGCTACGCGCCTGCGATGGTTTCCGATCACTTGAGCTGGAGCGGCAGCGCATCCAATCGCTATCCCGATCTGTTGCCGGTGCCCTACACGCAGGCCGCGCTGGATCACTTCGCTGCGCAGGTCGCGCGGGTGCAGGATCGGTTGGGGCGCAGCATGCTGATCGAAAACCCCTCACGCTATCTGGCCTTTGCCGGCGACAGCATGAGCGAGGCAGATTTCCTGCACGCCCTGTGCGCCCGCAGCGGCTGCGGCTTGCTGCTCGACATCAACAATATCGAAGTGTATGCCACCAATCTCGGGCTTGATCCCGAAAGCATGGTCGATGCCATCGATCCGGCGTTGGTGGGCGAGGTGCATCTGGCTGGCCATACGCGCGAAGAGCATCCGCATGGGCCCTTGCTGATCGATGATCATGGTTCGCCCGTGTCGGAAGTGACCTGGCGGTTGTTTGATCGCTTCGTGCAGCGCGCTGGACCACGTCCGGTGCTGATCGAATGGGACACAGACGTGCCCGATTTCAGCGTGCTGTTGGGCGAGGCCGCCAAGGCCGATGCCATCATGCAGGCCTTTGATCCCGCAGCCGGTGCAGGGGCACCCGCACATGTCATGGCTTGAAAACGGGCAGCGGGCGATGATGGCCGCGATCGATCATGGTCCGGCACATCTGCCGAATGATCTGTTTGTCGGCCCGGTCGAACGGGTGCTGGCCGGCATGCGGGTGCATGCCAACACGATTTCCCACGCGCGGCTGATTGCCTTGGAGGACACCTTCCCGCGCACGCTCGCCCACCTTAGCCATGCCGCCTTCAATCAGCTCGCCCGCGCATTTGTCGAGCGGCCCGAGGTGACGGCGCAGGCCTTGACGATGATCGGCACTGGCTTTGACGGCTTTTTGGCTGCGCAGGGCCATGCTGACGCCGCCGATCTGGCGCGGTTCGAATGGCTTTGGCTTTCGGCCTATCATGCGGCTGACGCTGAACCCCTGGAGCTGTCAGGCCTTGCCGGGTTGACGCCAGAGGCTCTGCTCGAAGTGATGGTGGAGGCTCATCCGGCGGCGGTCGTTGCCCGGTTGGGGCCGTTGGTGCGCGACGCTCTCAAAGATGAGGTGCCGGACATAGCTGGCGCTGATGCGATCCTTGTCACCCGCCCGGACGCTGATGTCCTGATCGCGCCAGCAACGCACCGTATGGCTGATCTGTTTGCGGTCGCGCGAAATCCCCAGTTCATTGGTAACCTTTTGGGCTCTATGCGCGAACTGTTGGATGAGGACGAAGATACGGTTACCGCGCAGATGCAGGCGCTGGTTGATTTGATCAATGCCGGTGCGATGGTGCGCGTATGATTTCAGGGCAGGGCTGACACTGTGAATGTGATGTTTTCCGCCTACGACCGCGGCGTGGCCATGATCAGCGGCAAGGTTGCCGAAAGCCTGATCCTGCTGTTTGTGCGGATCGCCTTCGCGGGGATCTTCTGGCGATCAGGGCGCACCAAGGTGGATGAAGGCAGCTGGTTTTCGATCAGCGACACAACCTATTACCTGTTTGCCGACGACTATTCCGGTGTCCCCTTGCCGAGCGATCTTGCAGCGGTGCTGGCGACGGTGTCGGAACATGTTTTCCCGATCCTGCTGGTGGCAGGTCTGTTCACGCGTTTTTCAGCCGCAGCGCTGTTGGGGATGACCTTGGTGATCCAGTTCTTTGTCTTTCCGGAAGTGTGGTGGAGCGTGCATGCGATCTGGGCCGCACTGGCACTGGTTTTGGTTGCGCGCGGCGGCGGCAGCCTGGCACTGGATGCGGCCTTGTTGAAGGCCCGCCCGGTGTGAGAGCCGATGAGGTCACCCTCGCACGCCTGATGGCGATGTCCCAACAGGGTGACCGGCAGGCCTATGCCAGCTTGCTGGAGGCGTGCCAACGTTGGTTACGCGGTTATTACGCGCGCCGGGTGGCGCCGGTGCAGCTTGATGATCTGGTGCAGGAAACCATGATCGCACTGCACACCAAGCGGGCGTCGTGGGATTCCTCGCGACCGTTCCTGCCATGGTTGGCGGCGATCGCTCGATATCGCTGGGTTGACCATCTGCGCAAGCTGTATCGGGCCGGGGAATGCGAGCTTGAACCGGACTTGGCCGGTCATGATGAAGAGCCCGCGATCGCGGCGAGGATCACGCTTGAACGCTTGTTCTGCGTGCTTCCCGAGCCGCAAGCCCGCGCGATTGCGCTGGTCAAGATTGATGGGTTGAGCATTGCCGAGGCGTCAGAGGCCACGGGGCAGAGCGAATCGCTAGTCAAAGTCAATATTCACCGAGGCCTGAAAAAGCTGGCCCACATGATCGAGAAGGCCTGAACAATGGTGCGCAATTCCGATGTTTTGATCGCGGAGCTGGTCGGGGATCTCGAACCGGTGAGGCCGCTGCGCTTTGCCCATGGGATGGGACTGACGTTGATTGCGGCGGCGGTTGCGGCTGCGGCGGTGATCAGCCTGTTCGGTTTGCGGGCCGATCTTGCGGCAGGCAACGTCAATCCGATCCATTTGATCGCCACCGGCCTGTTCTTTGGTTTGGGCTTGGCAGCGAGTGTGACGGTCGTGGTTATGAGCCGACCCTGCGTGGGCACGGATCACAGCGGGTGGACCTGGGCGGCGGCGATGGCGGCGCTGCTACCGGCTGCAGGGCTGATTGTCGGCCTGGGCAATGTCGACAACCTGTTT
>JAKFWB010000436.1 GCA_021732945.1 Porphyrobacter sp. | reverse complement strand
TGTGGAGCTGCCTTTCGGCAGTGTCGGAAATCCCGGACAAAAGAGAGAGGCGTTGCGCTGCTCAACGGATGACCGGTTTCGGTTTAGCCAGGCGTTTAGAACCGAGGGGATACACGACCGATTTGTACCACAGCCAGGCATTCAACCCATTTGGTCACCACTACCCTTTCAGCAGACGGCCTCTAACTGCGAAAAGAGGAGAGAAAGCTCCGGTTTGCCAGGCATCCATGGGCAACTGTCGAATTTTTCTAGCTCCGCCTGAGTGTTTCCTCTATGTTCCAAGGAGAAGCGGGATGAATGCCATCATGACCAATTTCGACATCGATGCTGAGAAGGCTCGCGAAACCCGCAAGTGGGATGGGTTGTCCGAGATCGATCAGGCAATCCGCGACAATCGCCTCATGGAGTACCGGATCAAGAAGTCTTGGGCTGATCCTTGGGGTCGCAAGCTGACGATATTTGGCGTTTTCTTCATCGTTGCGGTGTTCGCTTTTTTGGCTGGCGCCTCATTCGGACTGTGGTGATCCGAACATCACCACTCTTTTACATCATCCGCTGCCTCTGCACTCGCGCCCTTGGCGCTCTTGGTGACAGCATCGAGGCGCGATCTCGATCCGCCTATCGTCTTGCGACCACCAGCCTGAGCGCGCTGTACTTCATCTTGGATGGCGCTTGTGTCCATCTGAGGCACGGTTGCTTGATCCCCTCCACCAATCTGCGCACGCCCGCGCACAGAACTTGGACCAGAGATCGAAGGGCGAGAAACGGGCTGTCCTGCAGGTAGAACAAGGCGATCTTCGATCCCGTCCCGAAGTTGCTCGGCGTAGCTTTCGATGAATTTACCTTGCAGTGCCTGGCCTTCCGGGCTGAGCTGGAAAGCGATGTCGTCGAACCGCGCGGAGCCGTAGAAGTCGCGATTGCCCTCGATTTCGGCCAAGCCCCAGTCTCTATAGGCTTGCGATAGGTTGAGGTTGCCAGCTGCGCTGTCGCCTTCGAAGAATGACGCCTGGTTTTCGAGGCGATTGGCAAGCTCCTCAGCCCGGCGTGCTTCCACGGTATAGCTTTGCGCCTCTGTCAGCGACGCATTCAAGCCGCTCGCAGTGCTCGAAACTGCAGAGCTTGATGAGGTGCTGACTGAGCGGACGAAGCCGTCGCGCGTGCTCGACCAGTTTCGGCTATCCGACATCTGGGACAGGCTGCCAAAGATCCGCGAACGGTCTTCCGAAGCTATGCCGATGTCACTGTCGGTCCAGGTCCGTGTCCCGCCGCCCTTTGCACCAATGGTTCCAGAAAGCACCCCATTTGATAAGCCAGCCTTGGCTCCTGCCTCGCCGCCAATGAACCATGCGGTAGAGATGTCATCAGCCGCTCTGCGCGAAAGCCCGAACTGCCGCTGCAGGTTGGTCGAAGCCTGATCGACCTCGCTGAACGCGGTCTGGATGCTGTCGGAGGTCGAGGAGCCGCTGGCGCTTTCGAAGGAATTGCCCCTGCTGAACTGCTCCCTGAGCTCGCGGAACCTGCTCACCGCACTGCTCGTCGATTCCGCCGCAACGTTGGAATAGCTTTCGCTGTTGGCGCGGGCCTGCGACGCCATTGTCGAGAGCCGCGATGTGAATTCCTGCCCCAGGGTCGGGGTGAAAGGATAGCTCGAGTTCGGCAGCTGATCATAGCTTGCCTCCCCGAAGCTCGTGGTCACCGAGCCGCTGTCGCTGACCGTGCGCGTCTGCGGCGCGCCATAGGTGAAGCTCGGTGCCACCGTTCCTTGCGCGAACTGGCGGGTGAGCACGCTCGAGTTTTCGAAACTAGTGTTGCCCAGCGACACGTTGCCGGTGCTTGCTTCCCGCGCGGCCTCCTCCGCCGCGTTCTGGCTCGGATTGAGGTAGCTCGTCGCATGATGCGAGATAGCCATCGCGCCCTTGGCCACGCCGCCCGCGAGGAACGGCACCGAGGCGATCAAGTAGCCTGCCAGAAGGCCGATATCGCTGTTGACGTCGGCCATGCCGGTGAAGCTTGCGAGGCTGATGCCATTCGCGCCGGTTGCCGCCGTCATGTCGGCCGCGCCTTTGACCATGAGCATCATGTGGAGGATCACGAACAGCGGACCCCACGCGGCAAGGTAGAAGAACCCGGTGATGTAGCCCTTCAATGCCATCGGTCCGGTCTTCGGCATCAGGAACAGGGGGAAGAGCACGGGGAACAGCGCGTAGAACAGCACGGTCAGCACGATATTGAGCAGCGGCACCCATTTCATCGCATTGCTGGCAATCGAGCCATAAGTCCGCTCGGTCTGAATGTCGGCGCGGGTCTGCGCATAGACATCGACGTTGCCAGCACCGCTCGTCGCCGACATCGAATGCATCGCCTGGCTCATCGCATTGATGGTGAGCGTCTGCTTGAAGATGTCCGTGGCGCTCGCCGAGACACCGGTCAGGTACTGGTATGCGACCGGCAGATCGGCAAACAGCTTGGCCCTGGCGAGGGTCGCCGTCTGGTTGGGATAAAGCTGACGTCCGAACACGCTCCCCATGCTGTCGACGAGGCTCGCCCACTGGGCATTGAGCGCGCCATAGGCTTCGCGGCAGGTGACGACGTTCGCGGTCACCGCGCCCGAGCCAACATCACGGGTGAGAAAGCGCTGCGCCCGCGCCTGACTGCCGGGCGCAATGGTCGCCCAGATGTCGCCGCTCTCGGCAAGTTCCTTCATCGAGTAGCGGCCGAGGAGCACGTCATAAAAGACGCATTGCCGGAAATGCTCATCGAGGTTGGCGGCAAATTCCGGATCGGAGACGCGGAGCGAGCGTGTCGCGTCATAGAGCCGCGCGCCGTAAATCATCCCGTTCTTCGAGTAGTTGAGATCGCCGGGCAGGGCGAACACGACCTCGGCCGAGCCTGTGAGGTAGTCGCCGACCTGGCTGGTAAAGCTCGCCATCAGCGCAAGGCCGAGCGGCACATTGCTGACCGTGGCCGGTGCAAGACCTGGGTTGATCCGGTCGGTGACGCGCACATCGAGGCGCGGCACCATCAGGCACGAATAGATCAGCGTCGCGCCAAGGAACCAGTTGATCCACGCACGCCAGTCCTGATTGAACGCCAGCGTGATAGCCGACAGGGCAAGGCCCATGACCATCACAACCTGGAGCAGGCTCTTGTAGCCGCCATTGCCGGTCCATGCCGCAACTGCCTGAAAGACGTTGACGAGGTAATCGCCGCCGCCAACCGTGAAAATCTCGACCATGGTGCTGCGCTCCTCGCTAGGCGGCCTTGCGGCTGGGTGTGGGGATTATTGGGAGAGGGCGCGCGACTGCACGCCGCGCGACCAGTCGAGCGAAGCCGACATGCCGGGCGACATCGAGGCGGCGAGCACATTCTCGATGAAGGCCGTCTTCTCGATGATCTGCATGATCGCGCCGACCTTGAGGTGCGTATTGGCCTGCCGGTCTGCGAGCGCCTGCCGCACGACGTTGACCTGTCCATGCCACATCGCGATCTTGGCTTCGTCGGCACCGATGAAGCTCGACATCGAGC
>JAKFWB010000433.1 GCA_021732945.1 Porphyrobacter sp. | reverse complement strand
TTGCCGATGATCCACGCGATCTCGGCCGGGGCGAGCCGCCAGTTGAGCAGCACCGCGATGGCTCCAATCCGGCCGCAAGCGAGCAGCGCGGTGAGGAACGGCGCGCCGTCGGTCAGCAGCAGGGCTATCCGGTCGCCGGGCGCAATGCCCTTGGCCAGCATCCAGCGGGCGAGGTTGGTCACGCGGGCGTCAAGCTCGGCCCAGGTCAGGCGCTGCGGACCATCGACTGTCGCAAGTCGGTGAGCATGTCGCGCGGCGCAATTGGCCAGCAGCGTATCGAGCGAGAAGTCACGAGGGTGCATCGCCTTAGGCTACCGCGGCGCAGCTACCTCATCCACCCGCGTTTTTGGGTAGCACCCGGTCAAGGTCTTCTCCGCACCGGGTGCAGATCCGGTTGGGCCAGGGGATCACGAAAATGCCGCGAAAGAAGGCATTTTTGCCGCAGCGCGGGCAATTGAACCCAAGGATCGGCGCGTTGACGAATATCAACATCACAATGGCCGCCGCAAAGGCGAGCGTGGAATGGCCATAGACCCGGTCAACCATCACGACCATGAGCACCGCCAGCGCAACTGCTCCCAGCATCCGCCATGCGTGGCGCGCCGCCCGGCGATAGAGCGTCAGGTGAGACGGGTAAGGATCGATCGGGCAAACTCCGTTAGCGTATCGTCCCGCGCGCCCATCACCGCGATCCGATCACCGGGCGCAGCCAGTGCCGCGATGCGCGTGCCGCAGTCTTCACGTGATGCGATGTATTCCGCTTTGCCGCCCGCCTCGGCGATCAGCTGCACGATCCGTTCGCTGCCCACGCTGCGGTCCACCGTGCCGCCGAAATAGACGGGATCGCAGAGGATCGCGATATCTTCCGGCCCCAATTCCCGCGCGAAGGTTGCAGCCAGTTCGGCTCCCATCTGGCGCAAGGGGCCGTAGCCGTGCGGTTGGAAAAAGGCGATCACACGCCCCGGCGTCGCCTTCAGCGTGCGCAAGGTCGCGGCGCATTTTTCAGGATTATGGCCAAAATCGTCGATCACCGTGATGCCTGATAGCGACGTGCCGATCACATCAAACCGGCGCGCCAGCCCTAGAAAGCTGCGCAAAGCTGCGACGGCAAGGCCCACATCAATGCCCGCCGCGCTCGCCGCTGCAATCGCTGCCAGCGCGTTCGAGAGATTGTGCAGCCCCGGCATTGGCAGGTTGAGCGGGAAAACCTCGTGTTTGCGATTGTCGATCACTGCGGCGCGGATGCCCAAGTCGCTGTGCTCGATGGTATCAGGATCAACGGTAAGGTCGGCATCGGCTGTCCTGACACCAAAGGTGACGTGCTTCCCGGCCCGCGCCGTGAGGTGACCGGCTTCCGGACTGTCGAGATTGATCACCGCCGTCCCGGCCGCAGCGACATAATTGCCGAACAATACCCGCAGTTCTTCAATGCTCTTGTGATCCATACTGACATTCAGCAGCACGCCCACGGTGGGGTGATAGAGCGCGATTGAGCCATCGCTTTCGTCCACCTCGCTGACGAACAGCCCGGGTTGGCCAATCCGCGCGCTGGCAAAGGGATTGGTGGGGGAGACGAAGTTCTTCATCACCGCGCCGTTCATCACGGTGGGATCATGACCCGCTTCCTTGAGGATCCAGGCGATCATCCCGGTCACGGTGGATTTGCCCGAAGTGCCGCCGATCGCGACAGAAAAGTCAGCAGCGTTGAACAGCGTTGAAAGCAATTCTGCCCGGCTAAGCCGCGCGCAACCCAGCTCGCGCGCCCTGACAACCTCAGGCACGCTGTCTTCAATGGCGGCCGAAGCGATCAGCACCTGATCGGGCGAAGTCAGGCCGCTGCCGTCCTGCGGAAACAGGGCAAAGCCATTCGCTTCAAGCCATGCGAATTTTTCAGGCGTGCGGCCCGCATCGCGGCTGCGATCCGATCCGGCCACGGCATGGCCCGCGCGATGGGCAATCTGCGCGAGCGGCAGCATGCCCGATCCGCCAATGCCGCAAAAGAACAGCGGTCGCCCTCTGAGCGTACCGGCTTCGACCCTGTGATCCATAACCCCCGGTTATTGACTTGCGCCAAGGCTGACAAGCGCCATAGGTTGGCGCGTATGACGAATATCGCGATCTGCGCACCGGCGACTCCGATCACCCGCGAACAGCAGGCCGCGCTTGAGGCGCTGGTTGCGGCCGAATATCCCGCACACCGTGTGACGTTCCACGACCAGTGTTTTGAAAGCGCGGGCCACTTTGCCGGTGATGATCTGCGGCGGCTGACGGGGTTGCTTGATTGCGCCAATGATCCCGCCTTCGATGTCGTGTGGTTCGCCAAGGGCGGATATGGGTCGAACCGCATCGCCGAAGCGGCGCTGGCGCGAATGAATGCTGCTGCGCGAACCAAGACCTATGTCGGCTTTTCGGATGCTGGCTATCTGCTGGCGGCGCTCTACCGCAATGGAATTGGCCAGTGCGTGCATGGCCACATGCCGGTCAGCGCGCGCTCCGAGGGCGGGCGTGAGGCGATCCGGCGGGTGCTCAATTGGCTGGGCGGGGACACCAGCGGGGTCGAACCGAGCCTCGACGGTACCACCCCGGCGGCGGCTTTTAACCTCATAACTTTGGCGATGCTCTCGGGCACGCCGATGATGCCCGACCTTACCGGCCATATCGTGATGGTCGAGGAAGTGGCGGAGCATCTCTATTCGATTGACCGGCTGTTCTTCCACCTCGCCGGAACGCTCCCCCGCATCGCTGGCCTCAGGCTGGGCGCGGTGACCGATGTGCCAGAAAACTACGTTGAATTCGGCCAGAGTGAGGAAGACATTGCCCGCTATTGGTGCGACCGAGCGGGCATCCCTTATCTCGGCCGTGCGCTGATCGGGCATTATTCTGCCAACAGGGTTGTGCCCTTCGGTCTTGCCAGCCCGCCCGCGCAGGCGTAGCGGCGCCCGCCAAAATCATGACAAGGCGGGATCGATAATGCGCGCGTTTCTTTTTCCGGGGCAGGGCAGCCAAAAGGTCGGCATGGGGGCAGAGCTGGCCAAAGCCAGTGCGGCCGCCCGCGAGGTCTTTGGCGAGGTTGACGAGGCGCTATCGCAGAAGCTCTTCAGCCTGATGCGCGAAGGGCCGGAGGATCAACTCACCCTCACCGAAAATGCCCAGCCCGCGATCATGGCCAATGCCATGGCCACTTTGCGGGTGCTGGATCAGGATTTCGGTGTCAAGCTGACGGCAGCTGGCAATTGCGTCGCGGGCCACTCGCTGGGCGAATATGCGGCGCTGTGCGCGGTCGGGGCTTTCAATCTGGCAGACACGGCGCGGCTGCTCAAGCTGCGCGGGCAGGCGATGCAGGCCGCGGTGCCAATTGGCGAGGGCGGGATGGCCGTTCTGCTCGGCGCCGATGTAGATCAGGCCAAAGCGCTGGCCGATGCAGCGGCGCAGGGCCCCCACGCGGGAGGCGCTAAACTCGTCTGCGAAGTCGCCAACGACAATGATCCGTCACAAGTGGTGATATCGGGGCATACCGGCGCGATTGAG
>JAKFWB010000120.1 GCA_021732945.1 Porphyrobacter sp. | reverse complement strand
AAGGTCATCTGCGGCCTCTCGGGCGGCGTCGACTCCAGTGTCGTGGCCGTGCTGCTGCACGAGGCGATCGGCGACCAGCTGCAGTGCGTGTTCGTCGATCACGGCCTGCTGCGCAAGGACGAGGGCTAGGAGGTCGTGCGCCTGTTCCGCGACCACTACAACATCCCGCTGATCCACGCCGACGCCTCGGAGACTTTCCTGAAGGCGCTGGCCGGCGTCACCGACCCGGAGAAGAAGCGCAAGACGATCGGCGCGCTGTTCATCGACGTGTTCGAGGCCGAGGCCAAGAAGATCGGCGGCGCCGCGTTCCTGGCCCAGGGCACGCTCTATCCCGACGTGATCGAGTCCGTCTCCTTCACCGGCGGACCGTCGGTGACGATCAAGAGCCACCACAATGTCGGCGGCCTGCCGGCGCGCATGAACATGAAGCTGGTCGAGCCGTTGCGCGAGCTCTTCAAGGACGAGGTGAGGGCGCTCGGCCGCGAGCTGGGCCTGCCGGCCGACCTGGTGAACCGCCATCCGTTCCCCGGTCCCGGCCTGGCCATCCGCATCCCCGGCGCCATCGACAAGGAAAAGCTCGACCTGCTGCGCGAGGTCGACGCCGTCTATCTCGACGAGATCCGCAAGGCCGGCCTCTACGACGAGATCTGGCAGGCCTTTGCAGTCCTCTTGCCGGTCCGCACCGTCGGCGTGATGGGCGACGGTCGCACCTATGACCAGGCCTGCGCGCTCCGCGCCGTCACCTCGACCGACGGCATGACCGCCGACTACTACCCGTTCGACCACGCCTTCCTCGGCCGCGTCGCCAACCGCATCATCAACGAATGCCGCGGCGTGAACCGGGTGACGTATGACATCACGAGCAAGCCGCCGGGGACGATCGAGTGGGAATGATTTTTGCCCTTCCTGCAGTATCCACTGGTACGCCAGACTACGATCTAATGCATTGATAAATAATAACAATGCATGCTTCACTTATCGCCGTCTATCGGGGGGTACAGCTCCGCTTTGACGGTATAGTGGGCGGTATGGGGTTTGTTGTCCCGACCGCAACTTCGCGATACCGTCAGGGCCAAGAGAGGTGCTGACGGTATATTTTTGAGATTTAAGTAGCTGATCTCAAAAAGAAATTGGCCTTTCAGCAATGCCACTTTCGGCGTGACGGTATAGTTCGTGCCTCTCTCTGATGTTTTGTACTTTCGGAGGCTCCGGTGCTTACTGATACGGCGATTAAGGCGCTGAAATCCCAGCATAAATTATACAAGGTAAGTGACCGTGACGGTATGTATGTCGTCGTACAGCCGTCGGGCGCGATTGTGTTTCGGTACGACTACCGCCTCAACGGACGGCGAGAGACGCTGACGCTTGGACGATACGGACCTGAGGGCCTCTCGCTTGCTCGGGCGCGGGAGAGACTGGTCGACGCCAAGCGGACCATCTCGGAGGGGCGGTCTCCGGCCCAAGAGAAGCAGCACGACAAGCGGCGCCTAAAGGAGGCGAAGCGGTTCGGCGAATTCGGGGAGAAGTGGTTCGAAGAGTCACGCATGGCTGACAGCACGAAGGCAATGCGGCGCACGATATACGAGCGCGACATCCTGCCGACGTTTCGGAACAGGCTGCTGACGGAGATCACGCCCGACGATCTCCGCACGATGTGCGGGAAAGTCAAAGAGCGTGGCGCTCCCGCCACGGCCGTCCATGTGCGGGACATCGTGAAGCAAATCTTCTCGTTCGCCATCCTACATGGCGAGAAGGTCCCTAATCCCGCAGATGACGTCGGGCCCGCGTCGATCGCGACGTTCGTTCCCAAGGATCGCTCGCTCTCTCCGGCGGAGATCCGCGTCATGCTTGGTCAACTGGAGCACGTTCCGACGCTCCCAACGATCCGGCTGGGCATGAAGTTGTTCCTGCTGACGATGGTCAGGAAGAGCGAGCTGCAGGATGCGACCTGGGATGAAGTTGATTTCGAAAACGCAGTGTGGTCCATCCCCAAAGAGCGAATGAAGCGGTCGAAAGCCCACAACGTCTACCTGTCGCAGCAAGCTGTAGACATATTCATCGCGCTCAAGACATGTGCGGGCAATTCACGATACGTCCTGCCATCGCGCTACGACGCAGACGCCCCGATGTCGCGGGCCACATTCAATCGCATCACGACAGCGGTCGTTGCTAGGGCAAAGAGGGAGGGGCTGCCGCTCGATCCCTTCACGGTTCACGATCTTCGACGCACCGGCTCTACTCTCCTGAATGAACTCGGCTTCAATAGTGACTGGATCGAGAAGTGTCTGGCGCACGAGGACGGAAGGTCGTCGCGCGGTGTCTACAACAAGGCCGAGTACGAGCACCAACGCCGGCATATGATGCAGGAATGGTCCACCCTGATCGACGCGTGGGTCGTGGGGCAGAAGTATTCACCATCGCTGCTCCCGCCGACAATGGGCCTGCTCGAGCTGGACCCTAGTGTCTGACGGGCCGCGAGCGGCGCAACTTCACATCGGGACTCGGCGCACGCTGGATGGTCTTGGCCTGCGAGGCTCGGCGCCGTGCGTCAAGCCACGCTTCGACTTCAGCCAAATCCCAAACGACGCACCGTGATGTGAGATAGAAGCGCTGGGGAAAATCGCCGCGCCGCTCCATGTCATAGATTGTGCTATCGGCAAGCGGGACGATCTCTCTCAACTGCTGCCGGCGAATTGTCCTGCGGACTGCTTGCGGGGTCGCGATCATATCGCCTCTCCACCTCGATTTCATTCTGTGGAGATAAAAGACGATAGATCTCTCACTTCAAACCAGCAACGTCGAGGCGTTCGGCAATATCGAGCGGTAGCGTGTGAATCGGTCGGACTGGTCAGACGCGGCGGATCGAGTGGCTCCGTGAGAAGTCTCTGTTCGTTCTCGACCATCCGCGCCATTTAGGTTGCGTAGATCGATAAAGCGGAACAATCTGTAGCTGTATCGTTCCATGAACGCCGGCTGGCACATCGAGAAGACGACAATGAAAGAAAAATTTGAAGGGGAAGGCGCCGCGCATCTCGTTGATGCGGTGAGGCGCCTGGAGCTGATCGATGGCAGCGCAGAAATCGCTGCTGAGGCCATCAAAGTTGGCGCCCTCCTTGAATTCCAACAGAACGACTACATTGTCCGGCAGAATGCGGACGACGATGATGTGTATTTGCTGATCGCCGGGGTCGTGAGCGTCGTCGTTAACGGTAATACGATTGCTCCGCGCCGGGCCGGTCAACACGTTGGCGAAATGGCTGCAATTGAACCGGCGCAGAAGCGCTCGGCGGATGTCGTCGCAACTGAACCGGTGGTTGCGCTGAAATTGTCCAGTGCCGACTTTCGGCGCATCTGTGAGCAGCATCCAAAAATGTGGCTCTATCTTGCCAAGGAACTCGCGCGCCGCCTCTTCGCCAGGAATAGAGATATTCCTGTTCCGAATGCGAACCCACGGCTCTTTATTATTTCATCCAAAGAATCGCTGGAGGTCGCTCAGACGCTGCAAGTGGGGCTGGAGCATGTGTCGTTGCCAACTGTCT
>JAKFWB010000535.1 GCA_021732945.1 Porphyrobacter sp. | reverse complement strand
ATCCGTTCGCCCTGAGCCTGTCGAAGGGCTGCACTTCCTTTTCGCCGGGGCGTTAGAAGAAAAGGCAAGGCTTCGACAGGCTCAGCCCGAACGGAAAGGGAAAACTAGAGACCTAAAACGCCAGCGCCTTGACCAGCTTCACGCCTTCCAGCTTCTCGGCCTCGGCCACCACTTCGGGGGACAGCGCATCATCAAGGCTCAGCAGCAGCACCGCTTCCCCGCCTGCTTCGCGGCGGCCAAGGTTGAAGGTGCCGATGTTGATCCCGCGTGCGCCCAGCAGCGTGCCGATGCGGCCGATGAAGCCCGGCTTATCATCATTGACGATATAGAGCATGTGCCCGGACAATTCCGCCTCGATCCCGATGCCGAAGATCTCTACCAGACGCGGCGATTCCGTGCCGAACAGCGTGCCTGCGACCGAACGCGGACCCTGCGCGGTTTCCACCGTGACGCGCACCAGTGTATTGAACGCGCCGTCACGATCATGGCGGATCTCGCTCACATCCAGCCCGCGCTCCTTGGCGAGGAACGGCGCGTTGACCATGTTCACCGTGTCCGAATAGCGGCGCATGAAGCCCGACAGCACGGCTGCCGTGATCGGCTTGCCATTCAATTCAGCCGCCGCGCCTTCGCGCTCGATGCTGATGTGTGTGAGGTTGCCGTGGGCAAGCTGGCCCACAAGGCTGCCGAGCTTTTCGGCGAGCGCCATATAGGGCTTGAGCTTCGGCGCTTCCTCGGCGGAGAGCGAGGGCACGTTGAGCGCATTAGTGACGCCGCCATTGACGAGATAATCGGCCAGCTGCTCGGCCACCTGAAGCGCGACATTGACCTGGGCTTCGGTCGTGCTCGCCCCGAGGTGCGGGGTGCAGATGAAGTTCGGCGCACCGAACAGCGGGTGATCCTTGGCGGGCGGCTCGGTCTCGAACACGTCGAGCGCCGCGCCGGCGACCTGGCCGCTCTCAAGGCAATCCTTCAAGGCCGCCTCGTCAATCAACCCGCCGCGCGCGCAGTTGATGATGCGGATGCCCTTCTTCGCGCCTTCAAGCCGTTCGCGGCTGAGGATGTTGCGGGTTTCCTCGGTCAGCGGGGTGTGCAGCGTGACGAAATCGGCGCGCGAAAGCAGCGTGTCGAGATCGACCTTTTCGACGCCCATTTCGACCGCGCGGTCTTCGGTCAGGAAGGGATCATAGGCGATCACCTTCATCTTGAGGCCGAGCGCGCGCGATGCGACGATCGAGCCGATATTCCCTGCGCCGATGAGCCCGAGGGTCTTGCCTGTCACTTCAACGCCCATGAACCCGCTCTTGGGCCATTGGCCCGCCTGCGTCTGCGCGTTCGCCTCGGGCAGCTGGCGCGCGAGCGCGAACATCAGCGCAATCGCGTGTTCGGCGGTCGTGATCGAATTGCCGAACGGGGTGTTCATCACCACCACGCCCTTGGACGAGGCATAGGGGATATCGACATTGTCGACGCCAATCCCTGCGCGGCCGATCACCTTCAGATTGGTCGCGGCATCAAGGATCGCCTTGGTCACCTTGGTCGAGGAACGGATCGCGAGGCCATCATACTCGCCGATGCGGGCAATCAGCTGTTCGGGCGTTTCGCCGGTGATGACATCAACACCGCAGCCACGCTCTTCGAAAATGCGTGCGGCGTTGGGGTCCATCTTGTCGGAAATGAGAACGCGGGGTTTCTTGGGGGACTGGGTCATGGGAAATTCCTTAGAATATGCGAGTCCCCGCGCAGGCGGGGACCTCAGGCAATCATGAAAACGCGTGGAGGCATGAGGCCCCCGCCTTCGCGGGGGCTCACAAGCGAGGCTGAATCAGCCGTTCTTGACTTTTTCGTAGGCCCATTCGATCCACGGCAGCAGACGCTTGACGTCCTCCTGCTCGACGGTCGAACCGCACCAGATGCGCAAGGACGGCGGCGCATCGCGGTAGCCGTTGAAGTCGTAGCCGACAGCCCGTTCCTCGAGCAGCTTGACGATTGTCTTGGGCACGGCGGCCTTGTCGTCATCCGAGAGGCTGTCGTACCAATCGCCCTGAAACACCATGCAGACGCCGGTGTTGGTCTGCTGGGCCGGATCGGACGCCATGTTGCGCAGCCACGGGGTGGCTTCGATCCAATCCTTGACGATCCCCGCATTGGCATTGGCGCGATCGACCAGCGCCTTGCGCCCGCCGATGCTCTTGGCCCATTCGAGCGCCGCGATGTAATCCTCGGTCGCCAGCATCGAAGGCGTGTTGATCGTCTCGCCCGCAAAAATGCCGAGGTTGAGCTTGTTGCCCTTCTTCATGCGGAACAGCTTGGGCATCGGCCACGGCGGATCATAGCTTTCGATCCGCGCGACGGCCTTGGGGCTCAGGATCAACATCCCGTGCTGCGCTTCCGAACCCATCACCTTCTGCCACGAATAGGTGGTGGCATCCAATTTCGACCAGTCCATTTCCTGCGCGAAGATCGCGCTGGTGGCGTCGTTGATGGTGATCCCTTCGCGGCCCGGCTCCAGCCAGTCGGTGTTGGGGATCATCGCGCCGCTGGTCGTGCCGTTCCAGGTGAACACCACGTCATTGCGCTGCGGGATGGTGGTGAGATCGGGGATCTCACCATAATCGGCGGTGAGGACTTGCAGGTTGGGCAGTTTCAGCTGCTTCACCGCGTCCTGAATCCAGATATTGCCGAAGCTTTCCCACGCGGCGACCGTGACCGGGCGCGCCGGATCGAGCATCGCCCACATCGCCGCTTCGATCGCGCCGGTGTCCGACGCAGGCATGATGCCGATCAGATAGTCATCGGGAATGCCGAGCAGTTCGCGGCTGAGGTCAATCGCGTACTTCAGACGCGCCTTGCCCAGCGCCGAACGGTGCGAGCGGCCAAGCGATTCGGTTTTGAGCTTGTCCAGCGACCAGCCGGGGAATTTTGCCGTGGGGCCCGAGGAAAAGAACGGGCGTTCAGGCTTAAGCGTCGGCTCGTGTGCGAGCCCGCGTGCATACTCAGTCATGTATTCTCTCCTTGCAGAGAGCTCGCGCGGCGTTGGGACCGCGTGGCCCGCTGGCCGCTCTAGTGGCGGCAGGTGACAAGTCAATGAATGAATCGGGATCTGCCCCGGTTGTGGGAGGATAGCCCCTCGCCAAGCGACACGAATGTTACTAATCAGGCCGTTCAATGGACATCTCTGACCTTCGCATTGCCCTGTTCAGCGGCAACTATAACTACACCCGCGACGGGGCGAATCAGGCGCTCAACCGTCTGGTCGGCACGTTGCTGACGCTTGGTGCGCAGGTGCGTGTCTATTCGCCAACTGTCGCCGAACCCGCCTTTGAACCAACGGGCGACCTGATCGGCACGCCATCATTCGCAATGCCGTTTGGTCGCAGCGAATACCGCGTTCCGATTGGATTGGGCCGCAAGGTTCGGCGTGATCTGGAAGCATTCGCCCCCAATATCGTGCACCTTTCCTCGCCCGATCCATCAGGCCACGCGGCGCTGCGCTGGGCGCAGGACCATGACATTCCCGTGCTGGCATCAGTCCACACGCA
>JAKFWB010000539.1 GCA_021732945.1 Porphyrobacter sp. | reverse complement strand
GTAACCCACCAACTCTGCCCCAGCGAGCGTCAGCATCGGCCGCAGTCGCTTGCCCCCACCTGAGATCAGGTGACCTGCCAGCCGCGGGATCAGCGGGATCTCGCTCTGCATCCGATCAAGGATCACGGCGTTGACGGAATTCATGCCACCCGCAGTCAGCGACAGCATGGGGTCGAGTGTCGGTGCCTTGCGCGGCAGGGGAAGGATGTCGGCACTCATGCGGCTCTGGCTCTAGGGCGGCCCCAGCGTGCTTGGCAAGCGCAGAATTGCTGCTAGTTTTGCGCCCTATGGTCCAAAATCCGCAATCATCCACCCAGTCCGATCCGGTTCTGGCGGCCTTCCGCAAGAGCATCGACAATATCGATGCGGCGCTGATCCACATGCTGGCCGAACGGTTCCGGATCACGCAGGCGGTGGGCGAATACAAGGCCAAGGTTACCCTGCCCCCGGCGGACCCTGACCGCGAGGCGCGCCAGATCGCGCGGCTGAGGAAGTTGTCGGAAGAGGCTGATCTTGATCCCGAATTCTCGGAAAAGTTCCTGCGCTTCATCATCGAGGAAGTGATCCGCCACCACGAGCGGGCGCAGGCCGGTTGACACAAAAAAGGGCACGGAGCCGGGTCAAAAGCTCCGTGCCCTCAGGCGGTCTGATGCTGTTCCACCAGATCAGCGGTTGACCGCCGCTTTGCGCGCTCCACCGGGGTGGCAGGTCAGCGGGGCCGCATGTCCTGCCGCGAGCAGCGCAAACTGATCGATCAGCCGCGCGGGCGGCGGGCGCGCGGCGGACGGGTGATGCCGGGCGCGCGGGTCTTGGTGACGATGTTGCTCACCTGACCTGGGCTGCGGGTGGTGGTGCGATCGCGCGAGGCGAGCACATTGCCAGCGCTGTCAGAAACGCTCTGGCTCGCCGACGAATTGCCCTGCCCATCGCGACTGCGTGCGCCTGCGAGGCCATAGGTCTCGCCGCCGCGCCCGGTGGCGGTGCCGGTGAAGGTCGAGCCATTCTCGGTCCGGGTGCGCTCACCTTCAAGGCTGCGCGAATTGCCCTGCGGGCCGGTCTGGACCACATCGACGGTTGCGCCCGTTTCGGTGCGCTGGCGCACCGCGCTGCTGGTGGCGGTGTTGCCGGTGTTGAGATTGGTGACGGCACGGTCACGGCTTGCGGTCCCGGTTTCAGGGTTGACGGTGGTCGTCACGGCGCCGCTGGCATTAGGGCCTTCATAGGTCTTGGTGCGGGTCTTGTCCTGCGCGGCGGCGGGGACAGCAAGTGCCAGCGCGGTCAGCGAGGCGAGCATCAGGCGGGTGGTAAGCATGGCAGTATTCCTCCTTGCAATCATCGGCTTGCGGTGTCCCGGCAGCGGAAAGGGTGTTGTTGCCGGGTACATGGAGGAAACGTGCAAGCGCCGCGCACCCTTCGTGCGCGCCGCCAATTTTTTCTATTCGTCAGCAGGTGCGGTCTGCACTGCGGGCGCGGTGGCCTCAGCAGCAGCCTCAGCGTCGGGTGAGGCGGGATCGGATTGCTGGTTGCGAAGGGCGCGATACTCCTCGATCAGCGCGCGGCGCTGTTCGGGCGGCAGTTGGCGCAGAGCGGCGCGCCGTTCAGCTGGCGTCATCCGCCGCAGCCGCTCCAGCCGCTCGCGCCGTTGCAATGCGCGGGCATCCTCGGCCAGCGGGCGCAGGACATCCTCTCGGGTCAGCGCCTCACCGCTTTCGACCTTGCGCGCCATTTCCTCGCGGCGGAGCTGGACCCGTTCGTCAGCAAGCTGCTGGCGGCGGGCCTGCGCTTCATCGATGCGCTGGCGCAAACGGGCCTCCTGCTCCGCATCGGGCACCGGCAGTCCGGCAGCGCGGCGGCGCTCGATGGCTTTATCGATCCGCTGATCGATGACCTGGCGGCGCACCTCAGAGCGGCCTTGACGCACCTCGTCAATCCGGCGGAAGGCTTCGCCGAGTTCCTCGGGCGTATCGATCGGCCCATCGATTGTGACCGGGGCGATCGTTGTGGCAGCCGCTTGGGTGGGCTGCGCGGCAACCGGAGCAACCACCTCAGGTGTTTCCTTGCCGGTGATACTGGCCCAAACTTTCTCGGCCGAGGGCACGGGAATATCGAAGCGCTCCAGCACGCCGGTGGCCGCTGCGGCGGTGGCAAGCGCACCAAAGCAGGCTGCACCCACCATGACCCGCCGCCCCAACCGCCAGCCGCGCACAGGTGCCGGGCGGCGCAGATCAGGCAGCGACGCCGGGCGCGCCTCAGCCGCGCCGACGATCCGGTCGGCAAAATCCGGGCTGAGACCGGGCACCGGATAGCCATCCAGCGCGCGTGCCAGCGGGCTGCCGGGGATGATGTCATCAACGCTCATGCTGAGCCTCCTTCCGCGCCGTCCGCAAAGGCTTTGCGCAGCGCTGTCCGAGCGCGCAGCAGCAGCGATTCGAACGCCTTGATATTCATGTCGAGCGCTTCGGCAGCGGCAGCATTGGACAATTCCTCGTAATAAGTCAGCACGATCGCGGCGCGCTGGCGTTCGGGCAAGGCGGCGATCAGCGCGCGGGCTGATCGGTCACGCTCACCCGATTCAATCAGCGCGTCGGCCAGCGGGGCTTCATCTTCAGCGTCGGGCACTTCCTCGCCAGACAAGCGCCGCGCCCGGCGCAAACGATCAATCGCGAGATTGGTCACCACCCGTTGCAACCACCCACCAAGCTTTAGCGCGCCCGCCGCCTGGCTGCCGACCGGATGCCGCGCCGCAATCTTCGGTGCGTGGTCCCAAAGCCGCAACATGGCTTCCTGCACAATATCCTCAGCCTCGTGGGCATCACCTGTCATGCGATAGGCGATGCGATGCAGCACTCCGCCGTGCTGCGAGATGACTTCACGCAGCGCCGCAGAATCGCGCGCGGCGAGGCGCGCGACTAAAGCTGCATCGCCGCCGGAACCGACGGCGGGCGGTGCGGTGGTGGAAGGCTCGCCGCTGGCGTTCATGATTCTGCGCAAAGGGCCCCGATTGCGTAAGTGTTTCGTCGATCTTGCAAGCCTACAACGCAGCGCTTGCCAAAACCCTTTGCGCTGAAACGATCAATCTGCGCGCGGCAGCCGCAGTTCGACCAGCAGGCCGCCCAGATCATCGCTTGTGCCCAGCGTGACGCTGCCACCGTAAATCTCCGCCACATCACGGACGATGGCGAGACCCAGTCCGGTGCCGGGCTTGTTGGTATCAAGCCGAGCGCCGCGATCAAAGATGCGGATGCGCTCAGCTTCAGGAATACCGCCGCCGTCATCTTCCACCCAGATCAGGCACATCTTGGGATCGCGCGGGGTATCGTCCTCATCCGGATCGATGGTCACAAACACGCTGCCACCGCCATATTTAGCGGCATTCTCAATCAGATTGCCGAGCAATTCGTCGAGGTCCTGCCGTTCCAGCGCGACGTTCGCAGCCCTGCTGCCCGCGATATCCAGCCGGCCTTCGGGATAGAGCCGTTCGACCGCGCGGCGCACCGCCTCTGCGCTCGCCATCACATTGGTGCGCGCAAGACCCACCGCACG
>JAKFWB010000271.1 GCA_021732945.1 Porphyrobacter sp. | reverse complement strand
TTGGCCCAGCACGAGGAGCGAGGAGGGAGCCATGCTGAAGCATAGTGACCGACAAGCGACGCGGTGGTGGGCCAAAATCGGCCCGCCCCGCAGGGGTCGCGTCAGGAAGCCCGCTGGCTGCGTCGCGACGCTTGCCCGGGGGCCGATGGGCCCGCGCTGCGCGCCACTCCTGTCCAGCGGGCTTCCTGACGCGATGCAGGCGGTTCCACTCTACTGAAACAGACTCTAAGAGCGAGACTGATGGATCATTTTGGATTGAGAAACGGCGTCATGCACGCCGAAGACGTGCCGTTGCCGACCATCGCCGGGGCGGTGGGCACGCCGGTCTATGTCTATTCACGCGCCACGCTGGAACGGCACGCGCGGGTGTTCCGTGAGGCGCTGGACGCGGTGCCGGACAAGCTGATTGCCTTTGCCGTGAAGTCCAACCCCAACCTTGCGGTGCTGAAGGTGCTCGGCAAGCAGGGCATGGGCGCCGATGTCGTCTCGGTCGGCGAGATGCGCCGGGCGCTGGCTGCGGGAATCGCTCCCGAGATGATCGTGTTTTCGGGCGTGGGCAAAACCACGGCCGAAATGAACGCGGCGCTCGACACGGGGATCGGGCAATTCAATATCGAGAGCGAGGAAGAGGGCGAAGAACTCGCCGCCATCGCCGCAGCCAAGGACATGACCGCGCAGTGCACGCTGCGGATCAACCCCGATGTTGATGCGGGCACGCATGACAAGATCTCGACCGGCAAGGCGGACAACAAGTTCGGCGTGCCGATCAGCGAGGCCGGGCAGATTTTCGGCAAGCTCGCAGGCCTGCCGGGGGTGAACCTGCGCGGTGTGGCGGTGCATATTGGCAGCCAGCTGGCTGATCTGGAACCGCTGGAAACGGCGTTCGAAAAGCTCGGCACCTTGGTGGCGACGCTGCGCAGTGCAGGGCATGTGATCACCCATGTTGATCTGGGCGGCGGGCTGGGCGTGCCTTACCGCGTGGGCGAGGTGCTGCCCGCGCCGGCCGAATATGGCGCGATGGTGGCGCGGGTCACAGCGGATTGGGGGGTCAAGCTGATCTTCGAACCCGGCCGGGTGATTGCGGGCAACGCGGGCGTGCTGCTGACGCGCGTGGTGCGGGTGAAGCGCGGGATAAAGGATCCCTTCGTGATCGTCGATGCCGCGATGAATGATCTGGCTCGCCCGGCGCTTTACGGGGCGTACCATCACTTCGAGGCGGTGGAGCCAACGGGTGCGCGGATGACGGCGAATATCGTCGGCCCGATCTGCGAAACCGGCGATACCTTCGCGATGGGCCGCGAATGCGACAGGTTGGAAGCGGGCGAATTGGCCGTGTTCCGCACCGCGGGCGCTTACGGCGCGACCATGGCATCGTCCTACAATTCGCGCGGGTTTGTGGCTGAAGTGCTGGTCGATGGCGACAAGTTCGCCGTGGTCGCTGACCGGATCGAGGCGGGCGCGATCATGGATGCCGAGCGCGTGCCCGAATGGCTCGCCTGAGCCGCCTGTGAGTACGATCGCCAGCCTGCCGCTGTTCCATCAGATTGAAGGGCAAAACGTGCTGGTCCTGGGCGATGGCCTGGCGGCGGAGCCCAAGCGGCGCTTGGTCGAGCGTGCTGGCGGGGTGATCGTGGACGACCTTGCTCGCGCAGTGGATGAAGGCGTGCGGTTGGCTTTCATCGCTTATGATGATGCGCGGGCGTGCGAGGTTGCGGCGATCAATGCGCGCTGTGCCGGGATGCTTGTCAATGTTGTTGACCGGCCGGAGTTATGCGATTTTACAACGCCTTCGATCCTTGATCGTGATCCGTTGCTGATCGCCATCGGCACGGGCGGAGCGTCTGCCGGGTTGGCCAAGCATGTTCGGTTGCGGTTGGAGCGGGTGCTGCCCGCAGCGCTTGGCGCGCTGGCAAGGGCGCTGGAGGCAGCGCGGCCTGCCCTGCGCTTGCAGTTCCCCGATGGGGCCGACCGGCGGCGCGCGGTGGATGCGGCACTGCGCGAAGGCGGGGCGCTTGATCCCTTCAATCCAGCGTCCTTTGAAGGTGTTGAGGCGTGGCTCACCGGAACCGCAGCCCGGCAACCGGGCGCTTTGTTTGACCTGACGTTAGCTAGTGCCGATCCCGAAGACCTGACCCTTCGCCAAGGCCGGCTGCTGGGCGAGGCGGACGTGCTGATGCTGGATGGCGATGTGCCACCCGCGATCCTGGCAAGAGCCCGCGCCGATGCCGCTCGGCTGACCTGGGAGCCGACGGATACGCCAGCAATGGGTGAGGCATCCACGCCCGGCCTCACCCTGATTCTGCGCTGGCGACCGGCGACCCCAGACCCCGATTAAGCCGCCAGCTCCACCGGAGTGCGCAGGCTGGCGAAATAGCCTGACATCGCGCCAAGCGCCTTGTCACTCAGCGCGATAAAGGCGCGCCGCCTGTCAACCGGATCGGGCACCCGGACGAAGATCCCGCTCTCCACCATCTGGGTCAGCCAGCGCAGCGCGGTCGTCGCCGGGACTGCTGCGGCAATGCACAGAGAAGTGACCGAGACCTGCGTACCTTCGCCATGCGCGGCGGTGAGATCGAGCAGCATATCCCATGCCGGATCGCCAAACAGTTCAGGATCGAAGAACCGCGCGCGCGCCTGACGGTTGGCGATGATCTGGCGCACCATTGCGGGATCGGGCAAGGCGAGCTGCGCCTGTGCGGTGCCAAAGCCGCTGACTGGTTCCGGCCCGCGAAAATCACGCCGGAACTCACCCACCGTAGCGGCGGGCCCGGTTGGCGCATTGGTCATCCGGTCGAGCGAGCGGGCAATCGCTTCAACCTGTTGCGACAGCCGCAGCAAGGCAACGCGATCATCTTCACCCATTTCGCGCAGGCGCGCCGCGCCCACTTCGCCCATCACCCGGCCCACCGCAATCACACGTTCGGCGCGGCTGGGAGACACCAGAATCTGCGGGTTCGACTGATCGAGCACCCCGAAGACATCATCCAGCCCGGCCAGATTGGTCGCCACGATCAGCTTCGCCCCAGACCGCGCCACCCGCATATCGAGCCGCGCCAACCCCGCCAGCATCACGCCGTCCAGTCCGCGCGATCCTGCCGCCGGACAATCAACCACCACCACATCGCCCAGCAGCGTGATCGGCCCGTCGAGCAGCGCGGCGAGCGATCCGCCATCAATGCTGCGAAACCCCGCCCCGCCAAGGTCCGCCGCGATCTGTGCGCGCAAACCTGCATCCGCCCCAAAGATCGCGGCGCGCGCGGGCAAGCCGGCCGCGTCATGACCCGTGTCATAGGAGAAATCAGCTTGGGTGGCAGCATTGGTCAGCATCGACTCGACTCCAACAATGTTGGAACGATTATGGAACAAAGCCGGATCAAGTCAAGTATAGTTGCGTAGAATCGCCTCTCCCTTCCCCATGGGGGAGTCGCAGACGGCCCGCTCGCGAGCCAACGGTTGGGGATGGGGGCTCGACAGTGGTGCGACAGCGCGACTTAGCGGGCGTCGTACACCCACCCCCAACCCCCTCCCTCAATGGAGGGGGCTTTGCCTA
>JAKFWB010000272.1 GCA_021732945.1 Porphyrobacter sp. | reverse complement strand
TTTGCGATGTGAGGTGGAGCCAACAAATCGATGAATTGAGAAGCGCCAAGAGAGTCGAGTCATCCGTAGCTATTGAAAATAAAGCATTATTTATAAAATAGCCATTGCTGTCGAACCAGAATTCGGGACTGGCAAGAAAGCGCGAGTATGTGATTTTTGACTCGCAAAAGCGTGGAGCATAAGCCTCTTGCGCCTGCTGAAGCTCGAACCATTCCTGTTTAGTGGCGCGCTTTTCGAGCGGTTCCTTGAACGGCAAAAGCCAATCGCGAATTGCCGGATAATCATCAATCCGCACCCGGTTTTTCGGAATGTAGATAATCCAACGCCCGCGCGGTTCGGCCCGCCAGCGCTTCAGGTCTTTGCCCTCCAGCCAAGGCTTGAGCAATTCAGCGGAGCGCGGATCGGCGGCGCAAAGCCGTTCCTTTGTGGGCGTGTCGACTACAAACGCCTCATTCAATCCGGTTTTGATCCCATAAAGCGGCGAACCGTAGACGTCCTTCAGCGTTGGCTTGCCTGCCATGATCTTCGCCCTGAGAGCGCGCAGTGCCTCGCCCTCCAGTTCCCATGATTCCCGTCCAAGCTCGCCTTGTGGGAAGGGCTTGGCGGCATCATCGAAGGCATCTGCAAAGCTATCGGCTGGCATCGCATCGATATTCCAAAATTGCAGTTCATGCCCCGGCGGTGGTGCGCCTGCCCGCATGGTGAGGATTGCTGGGTAGGTCGTCACGCCTTCGAATATCTGATGGTCGCCGAAATCGATCACGGCTTCGATTGTGGCGTTCTTGCGCAGGAAATCGCGCAGGGGTGCGCCCGATCCGGTTTTGAAAAATGTCGCGCTGCTGATGTAACCCAGCCGCCCGCCGGGTTTCAGCAGCTTTATCCCGCGTTCGAAGAAATAGGCGTAAAGGTCTGCCCGATCCGCCACCACTTCATAACGCTTTTCCAGCCACGGTTTCATGGGCTTGATAAGCTCCATTCGGACATAGGGCGGATTGCCCAGCACCACATCGAAGCCGCCGCTGGCGAATATATCCGGGAAGGCGGTTTTCCATTCGAAGCCGTGCGAGCGATAGGCAAAGCTGCTGTCTTCGATCAGGCTATCGCCCACGCGGATATTCGCGTCCAGACTGTCCAGCACCTTGCCGCGCCGTGCGGTCTTGATCCACAAGCTGAGCTTGGCAATCTCCACGCTTTCGCTGTTCACGTCCACGCCGAACAGGTTGTTGGTGAGGATTTCGCTGTCCGGGTCTAGTAGGCTTCCCGCCATGCCCATGCCCTCCAGCTCGGCAAGCTTGGCGTTCACCTTGGCCAATTCCGTCTTCAGGAAATCGAACGCCATAATCAGGAACACGCCCGAACCGCAGGCGGGATCGACAATGCGCAAGGCTGTCAGGCGCTCACGGTAAGCGGCCCATGCCTGTTTTTCAGCGGGCTTCGATTTCCACCGGATTTCCTCATCATCGGCGGTTGCGCCCTTGGCGGCATATTCGCCCAGGATGTTGGCGAAAATCTCGCGGCAATGGGTGCCCAGCGTTTGATCGACAATAAACCGGGCGATGTAGTCCGGGGTGTAGACAACCCCATCCCGCTTGCGTCGCCCGCTTGTGCCGCTGGCCTTTTTCTCCAGCGCTTCGCCCAGCGCTTCGGCCTGTAGCTGTTCCACATCGGCAATCGATTGCTCGAAGATATGGCCCAGCACCGTGACTGAAATTTCGCTGGCGAAGTCATATTCGGCAAGGCGCTTGAAGCCTTCGCAAATGGCATCGGGGATGGTGAGCGCATCAATTGCCGCGTTCGGCTGGAACAAGCCGCCATTGTAACGCGGGATTTTCAGCGCATCATTGCCCCGGTCAATCGCTTGAAACAGCCCCCGGAAATTGTGCCAGACAGGCTTGGGATTATAGGGGTCGTTATGCTCGAACGCTTGCAACAGGGTGTTATCGGGCAATAGCCCGTTGTCTTCGGCAAAAGCCGTGAACAGCACCCGATCTAGGATGGTTTGCCCCAGCCGGATCGCCTCTAGCGGGTCGCCTTCGGGCATTTCCGCCTGAACCGCGCCGATCAGGTCGCCGCGCAGCTTGCGGTAGTCCTGATATAGCCGCGCGGTAATGTCGCGGTCTTCGCGGCGGCTTTCCTCCAGCAGCGCAAGGGTGGTGCCGCTCAGCAGGTTCTCGGCGGATAGCAGTAGGGTAAAACGCTGATACTGCGCCGGATCGGTGAGCTTGGCTAAGTCGAAGCCTTCATAGGTTAGCCGCCCCTCGGAATAGGCGTAGAGCCTGATTTCGAGGTAATTGGACACCAGCACCCATTTTGTGCCGACATTATCAGCAGCGTATTCCCAAGCCTGCTGAACCGGGGTTTTCGCACGCCCCGGCATGATTGCATCTAGGTTTTTGGTTTTCGCGCCCTTCAGCTCGAACGGGGCGATGATGCGCCGCTCGCCCGTGCTGAATTGGCCTAGCGCAAGGTCAACCGCGCCGCCGCCGATTGCCGCTTCGGCTTGGATGGTCCACTGCCCGCTTTCATTGAAATCGGCATAGCCCAGCACATCGCACATAATCTCGCGCTTGAATTTGCCATGCAGCGCGGTTTCTTTTTGGGTTTCAATCGAACGGTCGCCGATGGTGTTGGCCCATTGGCGCAAGATTTCCGCCTTGGCTGGATCAGGCGCATCGGCGCGGGCAATATGTCGCTGAATAGTCTTGGCGTTAAACAGGTGCAAAGCGCGGCTCCGATCAATCGGGAAGGTGTTAGTCCGCCCTGCGCAGCCCGCCAAGATATTCCTAAATCATTAGGCAAATTCGCCTTTTGGGACGGCTGGGGACGGGTAGGGGCAAAGCCTCGCGTGCGCGTGAGAAACCGCCGGAAAAACTGCATTAGCGTTATCGTGCGGGATTTCCGCCGCTCGCCCCTTCGAACCGGTCAAGGATTATACCGCCCCCTGACCTTACGGGTTTGCCATACGCCCGCCCGTTTCCCAATCACGCGGCTGGATTGGCCCCACGGTTTGCTGATGTAGGGTTCAAGCCCAAGCGGCGCGGCCCATTCCTCCGGCGCGTTCTTGAGCATATAGGCCAGCCGCCCCCGAAGCTGCGCATCATAGGCGCGGGGATTGATCGAAGCGCTTTTCGCTGCCCCCAGCCTCTTTGTGTCGACATGGCCGCGCTGATACCTTCCGCCGGTGAGTGACTTGGCCCAGCGCCTCGGCATGGGGCGGAACAGGTCGATAAGCTCAGGCGGCACGTGCAACAGAATATGCGCGTGCTGGCCATAGGTATCGCCGGTTTCCTGCACCCACACCCACGGCATCGCATAGCCATGCCCACGCATCCAATCGCGCGCTTTGCTGATGAATTGCCCGGTCGCCCACACGGCCCGCTCGGCATCGATCCCGGCCAGCCCCCATGCCAGCGTGATAAAGCGGTTTAGAGTCTCACTTTGGGGAGGAACCCCTCCGACTTCAGTCGGATACTGGCTTCAGCCACAGACTCGGTGTGTAGCCTGTACCCTCGGAGAAAACGGAAGCCGCCGAAGGCGTGAAGCTTCCGTTT
>JAKFWB010000044.1 GCA_021732945.1 Porphyrobacter sp. | reverse complement strand
CGCTTCGTCATTGCGCGTCTTGGCCGTTGCCACGGTGCCAGGCGCGATGATGGTGTTGCCGCCGCCTATAAGGAAACCAAGCGGCCCGATGACCGCATTGGTCGCCGATGCAAGACCGACATTGTCCCTGCCGCGCGTGATACTTTCATCGCCCGCTTCGATGAACTTGAAGCTGCGCAATTCGATCCGCCGTCCGCCATGATCCAGATAGCGCGCGGCAAGCAACAATTCGCCTGCAGATCCGGCCATGCCGCCTTTCTTGGCGTGAATGACCTGGCCCTCGCCTGTGATCCCGGCGGGCAACAGCTCGACCTCGTCGACCACCACCGGCTCTGCCAGCCTGATCGGAAAGACATCGCCGGTGGCGCTGACCTTCGATCCCACTTCGCGGTCAATCGCGATCAGGATCGTGTGCCCCTTGGGCAGAATCAACGCAGCAGGTGGGGGTGTTTCGGCCGCGGGTTCGGCAGGCGGCGATGCAATCGCGGCGTCCTGTGCTGGCGGCTCAGACGCAACCGGCGCCGCAGCGGAGACCTGTACCAGCAGGACGAGAAATGATGATAACAAGCCGATGCCCCTCTTTGCTTGCAGACCGCAGCAATCGGACAATCGCGGGTTTGCGTCAACTGCAAGACCAACATGGCTGACAGCTTTTATGGTGCCGCTGGGTCGCGAAAGTCACACTCCGCCGAAGCTGTTGCGGACGGACGGTGGCATAAACGACCGGCGGGTTGTGGGGGCCTGAATGGCGGTCAACGCTATCTCATTCAAAGCAGGTTCGGAATATCTCGTGCCCCATGGAAAACGCGCACAATTTCGACACGATCATCGGCGACACGAAACACGATAACGTAGGGTCGATGCAAAGCAGAGCGCAAGTCAGAGTGCCACTCCTCCCGCGCCGGAAATGATAATGGCCGCTCTGCCATGAGGCGGAATTTCGCTGTCATTTCATCGATGAATGACAAGGCGCGCGCCGGATTATCTTGGGCGATGTGCTGACCGATACCGAAAAGGTCGCGCTGCGCCTCGTCAGAGATTTTGTATTTCATGCAGCTTCGTCGTGTGTCTGTTCCTGCACTAGCTTGCCAACATATTCGCGCAATTCTTGCATCACGGTGTCACCGTCGCGGAAAGGGCCAGCCATCCCTTTTTCTATCTCGGTGCGAAACTGGAAGAGCGCCGCTTCACGACGCTCTTCCTTGTCCACCCACGCCCGCACCGCCTCGCGCACGATTTCACTGGAGGTGGCGTAGGAGCCCTCATCCACTGCCGCGCGCAGCTTCGCCGCCATTTCGGCGGGCATGGTGACGGTGATACGTTCGAGTTTGCTCATGGGTATGCAGATATCATACTTTGTGTGATTGGGGCAATGTGGACTTCAGAGAAGCCTAACTGCAAGCACCGCAATCCCCAGGCCCAAACCGACCATGCCGAAACGACGAAGCGTCGCAAGGCTCAAATTAAACCGCGGCGGATAAGCTTCGAGTTCACGGCGTTCCTCGAAGTAAGCTTCGGGTGCCCCGGCATCGAGTTCGCGCAGGCGTTTCTCCCAGTTGCGACGCGATTCGCGCACCAGCATGTCGGGACGGGCGATTGCCGCCAACGATGAAACTGTCATCGCGGCACCAATATAGATCAACAGGCTTTCGCCGCCCGCGCTCACCGCCCCCGCCCCTTCACACCCTTCTCATCCTCGAACAGTTCCGCAAGCTGCTCCATGATCGTGCCGCCGAGCTGTTCCACATCCATGATCGTCACCGCGCGGCGATAGTAGCGGGTCACATCATGCCCGATCCCGATCGCCACCAGCTGCACAGGCGAGACCCTCTCGATCCACTCGATCACGCTGCGAAGGTGCGCTTCGAGATAGCCGGCGGAGTTCACCGAAAGCGTCGAATCGTCCACCGGCGCGCCGTCGCTGATCACCATCAGGATGCGGCGTTCTTCGGGGCGGTAGAGCAGGCGGCTGTGTGCCCAGATCAGCGCCTCACCGTCGATGTTTTCCTTCAGCAACCCCTCGCGCATCATCAGCCCGAGATTGCGGCGCGCGCGGCGCCAGGGTTCGTCGGCCTGCTTGTAGATGATGTGGCGCAGGTCGTTCAAACGCCCCGGGTTCTGCGGCTTGCCATCGGCGAGCCAGGCTTCGCGGCTCTGCCCGCCCTTCCACGCGCGGGTGGTGAAGCCGAGGATTTCGGTCTTGACCCCGCAGCGTTCGAGCGTCCTTGCCAGAATATCGGCGCTGATCGCGGCGATGCTGATCGGACGGCCGCGCATTGATCCCGAGTTGTCGATCAGCAGGGTGACGATGGTGTCCTTGAACTCGACATCGCGCTCGACCTTGTAGGACAGCGCAGTGCCCGGCGAGATGATCACGCGGGCGAGGCGCGCGGCATCGAGCACGCCTTCCTCCATGTCGAAATCCCAGCTGCGGTTCTGCTGCGCCATCAACCGGCGTTGCAAGCGGTTGGCGAGCCGCGTCACCACGCCCTGCAGCCCGGTCAGCTGGCTATCAAGATAGGAGCGCAGCCGGTCCAGTTCCTCCGCGTCGCACAGATCGGGCGCGGAGACTTCTTCGTCGAAACGGTTGGTGAAATACTTGTAATCGACGCTCGCGGGCACGTCAGCTTGCGGGCGGTTAGGGCGGACGGGGGCGTTGGAGGCGTAGCCCTCCTCGCCCGGTTAGCCTTCGGACATATCGCTGTCAGACGACATGTCGGACGACTGCTCGCCCTCGCCCTCGCCCTCGGCCATGTCGCCTGCGACCTCGGCGGATTGTGGATCGCCTTCGCCCTGATTCTCGTCCTCGCCCGACTGATCATCGTCCGAGCCGTCTTCGTCATCGGGGGAGTCTGAGTCGCTTTCATCGGGCGCATCGGTCGGGCGGGTCAGATCGAGTTCGCGCAGCATATCGAGCGCGAGTTTCTGGAACGCCGCCTGATCGGCCAATTTCTCCGCCAGCGCGCCGAAATCCTTGCCGACTTTCTCTTCGAGGAAATCGCGCACCAACTCGATCCCGCCAGCCGCCTTGGTGGGCACAGCCTCGCCTGTCAGCGCCTCGCGCACAAGCAGCGCGAGCGCGGTCTGGAGGGGCACTTCAGACGAATTTTGCGCGCGCACGATCTTGTCGCTGGCGGTGCGCATTTCGGTCGCGGCGTCGAGATTGGCCTTGATCCCGCCGAAGCGGTTCGCACCCAAAGCCTCGTACCGAACCTGCTCGATCGCGTCGTAACAGGCGCGGGCGATGGGCTCAGGCGGCGCGGATTTGGCGTGCAGCGCGGCGTTGTGGTGGCGCAGCTTAAGCGCGAAGGAATCCGCAAACCCGCGCGCCTCGGTCACCTGATCCTTGGGCAAATCGCGCCCCGGCAATGGCACGCGGAACCGGTTCCCCGCCGCTCCCGGCACATCGGCGCTCCACGCGACCTCCACCTCGGGATCGCGCGCAATCGCGCGGCTCGCACCGGTCAGCGCCTGCTTGAACAGATCGAGCGGGTATTGATCGGCCATTTCTATCCTCCCCAGCATGGGGAGGGGGACCATGCGCAGCATGGTGG
>JAKFWB010000366.1 GCA_021732945.1 Porphyrobacter sp. | reverse complement strand
TTGTCCGTCTGCTTGTTATGGCGTGTACGGGCACCCTTGGTCGGCTTGCCCCATGGAGTCACCGGATGGCGACCGCCCGAGGTCCGGCCTTCACCACCACCGTGCGGGTGATCGACCGGGTTCTTCGCAACACCGCGAGTCAATGGGCGTACACCCATCCACCGCTTGCGACCGGCCTTGGCAAAGTTCTGGTTGGCGTTGTCGGGGTTCGACACCGCACCCACCGTGCCCATACAATCGGCGCGCAGGTAACGCTGCTCGCCCGAGTTGAGGCGGACGATGACCATTGCGCGGTCACGGCCAACAACCTGCACATAAGTGCCCGCCGAACGAGCGATCTGACCGCCCTTGCCCGGCTTCATTTCGACATTGTGGCAGATCGTGCCGACCGGCATCTGACCCAGCAACATCGCGTTGCCCGGCTTGGTATCGGTCTTTTCGCCTGCGACAACCACGTCACCAACAGCCAGACGCTGCGGCGCAATGATGTAGGCCTGCTCGCCGTCCTCGTACTTGACGAGAGCGATGAACGCCGTGCGGTTCGGGTCATATTCCAGACGCTCAACCGTGGCCGGCTGGTCCCACTTGCGACGCTTGAAGTCGATGAAGCGGTACTTCTGCTTGTGACCACCAGCGATCCCGCGCGAGGTGACGTGACCCTTGTTGTTGCGGCCACCGGTCTTGTGCTTACCTTCGGTAAGCGCCTTGACCGGCTTGCCCTTGAACAGCCCGGACTTGTCAACCAAGATCAGACCGCGACGGGCGGGACTGGTCGGCTTGTAATTCTTGAGTGCCATTGTTCGTTTCCTGTCCCTTGGCCTCAGATACCGCTGGTGATGTCGATCATTTCACCCTCGGCGAGGGTGACAATGGCCTTCTTCACGTCAGAGCGAGTGTACTTCTTGCCCTTCCAGCGCTTGGTCTTGCCCTTCATGATCAGGGTGTTCACCGCGACGACCTTCTTGTTGTAGATCGCTTCGATGGCTTCCTTGATCTGCGGCTTGGTCGCGCTACCGGCAACCTTGAAGACCACGGCGTTGTGTTCCGACGCGAGGGTCGACTTTTCGGTGATGTGCGGCGCGATGATCACGTCGTAGTGACGCGCATCGACAGTCTGCTTCTTAGCCATTGAAGCGCGCCTCCAGCTTTTCGACAGCGGCCTTGGTCAGCACCAGCGTGTCGTGGTTGAGGATGTCGTAGACATTGGCGCCCATGGCCGGCATCACATTGATGCCCGGCAGGTTGCCAGCAGCCTTCTTGAAGCCCGCGTCAACCTGTTCGCCGTCAATCACCAGCACCTTGCCCGAAAGACCGGCCTTGGCGAGGTGACCCTTGAGCACCTTGGTCTTGGCGTCCGACAGTTCGAGGCTGTCAACGATCATCAGACCGTCCTTCGCCTTGCTCGACAGCGCCATCTTGAGGCCCAATGCGCGGATCTTCTTGCTGAGCGACTGCTCGAACTCACGCTTGCGCGCACCGTGGGCCTTGCCGCCGCCGATGAAAATCGGGGCTGCGCGGTCGCCGTGACGGGCAGTACCACCGCCCTTCTGCTTGCCGAACTTCTTGCCGGTGCGGGCCACGTCAGAACGCTCACGCGTCGGGCGGGCGGTGCCGCGGCGGTTTTCCAGCTGCCAGGTCACGACCCGGTGCAGGATGTCAGCGCGCGGCTCGATGCCGAACACGTCGTCCGAAAGCTCGATGTCAGCGCCCTTCAGCGCCGTACCGTCGATGTTCTGAACCTTAATTTTCATGGCTCAGCCTTCCTTATTTTCGTCGGTGGCCGGAGCGTCGGTTTCGACAGCTTCGACTGCGACCACATCTTCAGCCGCCGTTTCGGCAACCGAGGGGGTCTCTTCAGCGACAGGCGCGTGCTTCGACAGGACCGCGCCGGGGAACGGCACGCCTTCGGGCAGCGGCAGCTTCACAGAGTCGCGCACCAGCAGCCAGCCATTCTTCGCACCCGGGACCGATCCCTTGACGAAGAGAAGACCGCGTGTCGCATCGGTGCGGACGATTTCGAGGTTCTGCTGGGTGCGCTGACGGTCGCCCATGTGGCCGGCCATCTTCTTGCCCTTGAACACGCGGCCCGGATCCTGACGGTTACCGGTCGAACCATGCGCACGGTGCGAGATCGACACACCGTGGGTGGCGCGCATACCGCCGAAGCCCCAACGCTTCATGGCGCCGGCAAAGCCCTTGCCCTGCGTATGGCCGGTGATGTCAACCATCTGGCCAGCGATGAAATGCTCGGCACTGATGGTCGAACCGACTGGCACGAGACCATCGGCATCGGCAACGCGGAATTCAGCGACGCGCTTCTTCAGGCCGACATCGGCCTTGGCGAAATGTTCACGCTGCGGCTTGGCAACGTTCTTCTGCTTGGCTTCACCCGCGCCGAGCTGAACCGCGAAATATCCATCACGGTCTTCAGTCCGGTGCGAGACCACCTGGCAATCTTCCAGCGCGAGAACGGTCACAGGCACGTGCCGTCCGTCCTCCTGGAAGAGGCGGGTCATCCCGACTTTCTTTGCGATAACGCCGGTGCGCATCGTCAGTTACTCCTCAACAGAGGCACCCGCAGACCATCCGCAGGTGCTTGGCGAACCACAGCACAAGTGCCGCGGCCCAGTTCAGCCCAAATTGTCATGCATCGCCCCGTCCGGGCTGAGTGCTCTGGCAGGCCGGAATGGCCGCAGGAGCGAGACGGGGGACGCAGCCCGGATAGTTTATCCGGCGGTATCCCTTTTCTTGCGAGTCCCCGCGAAGGCGGGGACCTCAGGCTCAAACGTCATACCTAGACGAAAGAGACCTCCGCCTTCGCGGGGGCTAAAGGTAAATTGGCTTAAGCCAATTTAATCTCAACATTCACGCCAGCTGCCAGATCGAGCTTCATCAGCGCGTCGACGGTCTGGGCGTTGGGCTGCACGATATCGAGCAGCCGCTTGTAGGTGCGCACCTCGAACTGCTCGCGCGACTTCTTGTCGACGTGCGGGCCGCGGTTCACGGTGAACTTCTCGATACGCGTCGGCAGGGGAATGGGGCCGCGAATAAGTGCGCCGGTCCGGCGGGCCGTATCTGCGATCTCACCAGTGGCCTGGTCGAGAACGCGGTGGTCGAACGCCTTGAGGCGAATACGGATATTCTGAGCTTCCATGTCCTACTACCGATGCGAAAGAGCCAAGGAGCAACCGGCGGGCCGGCATTTCCCAAAAACAAAGACCGCCCCGCTTAGCTCGGTTTCCCGGAGCGGGCGGCCTTCCTCAAAACTCGTGCCTTAGAGAGACGAATCTCCGTCAGGGATGCGCGCCTATACGGGGCGAGTTGGATTCTGGCAAGGGCTCTCCGACCGAAAATTACATGACCGTGAAACGACCACGCCGGTTCCGTGACAAGCACTTTGCCGTGGGTCCTGAGTATGGACCGCTCCAGGGTCAGCCTTACACCTTGGCCCGCGACGCCTTGCCCGCAGCCCGGCGTTTGGCGATGGCCGCAATCCTGAACTTTGTCTGGTCTTCGTCGATTGTGTCGGGATCGAAGCTTAGGCCATAGCAGTCGTCATAC
>JAKFWB010000027.1 GCA_021732945.1 Porphyrobacter sp. | reverse complement strand
CGCGGCCATCCTGCTGGCGAGCGATGCTTCCAGTTATACGACCGGCAGCACCGTGTTCGTGGAAGGTGGAAGGGTGGGAACGGTGGCATGACCAACCCGCTCTACACGCCAGATCAGGAAGCGGCCTAGAAGCTGGCGCTGCGCCTGATCGAGCGGGCAGATGTGCGGGCTGCGCGCGAACAGGCGCGCCACGGAATGCTGGCCGATCCTGCCGCCGCGACGGTGGATGGCAAGCTGGGCCTTGATCGCGCGCTCGATCAATGGGTGCTGGCGCTTGCCATGCGCGAGGCGAATGGTGATACCGCCGATCCGCGCGTGGTCTGGAACGTTTCAAACCCGCCACGCCGGTGGTTTGGCCACGTCTATCACGGTGCCGCCGTGGCGGTGGATAATCCCGACAATTTCAACCGCGAAATCCCGATCGACGGGGAAGGCCACTATCGCATCGATCTGCGCTTTTCCGCCGATCCGCCGCAGTTCAGTGTGGTGATCGAGATGGAGCCGGAACATCACGCCGGTCTGGGCCACAACATCGGTGCGCTGACATTGCAGGATTTGCGCCCGCATTGCGATAGCGAAGGCCGCGTTTCGGTTACGGTGGGGCCGGAAGAGGGCGGGCGGCTGCACTTGCAATCGCGCCCCGGCCGCATCCAGATCTACACCCGCGACAGCCAGTGTGACTGGAACCAGTTGCCCGCCGAGGTCAGCGTTGAGCGCCTTGATCCACCGGCGGACTGGCAAGCCCGCAGCGAAGACGAGATCGCCGCGACCATTATCGACGACATGCCCGCCTGGGTCCGATTCTGGCGCGGCTTCAAGGACGATTTCCTTGGTTTTCACGAACCCAATCGGCTTGTCGGGCCAAACGGGCGAGACGGGAACTGGGGTTATCTGGCCGGTGGCCGCTTCGCGTTTGGCGATGATGAGGCGCTGCTGGTCACGCTTGATCCGACGGGCAGCTATTACACCGGTTTCCAGATCACCGATCCATGGACCATCGCGCCCGATCCCATGCTGCGCCTGGCTAGCCTGAACAAGAGGCAGGTGGTGCCCAACGCCGATGGCACGGTGACATATGTGCTGGCGCTGGCCGATCCGGGCGTTGCCAACTGGATCGATACCTGCGGTCTTCACGAAGGCTGGATGCTGACCCGGTGGCAAGGTGTGCCCACCGATGCGGACCTTGCCAGCATGATCCGCGAGGTGCGCCTGACGACGATCAATGAATTGCCGGAAGGCATACCGACCACCGACCTGACCGGTCGCCGCCGCCAGATTGCCACACGTGCGCAGGCCTTTGCGCAGCGCACCAGCGAGGGAGGATGGACCGATGCAACCTGAAGGTTCGATCGTTGAGCTTTGTCATGTGGTGGAAGACCTGGACAAGGCGTTGGCGCACTGGACGCGTGATCTGGGTGCAGGTCCATTCTTCGTGTTCGACGTTCCTGTGCTGCCCGGCCAGCTATACTACGGAGAGCCGACCGCAGTTTCGATGCGGGTAGGGTTCGGCTTTTCTGGCGGCGTTCTGATCGAACTGTTGCAGCAGACCAACGACGGTGCATCGCCATTTGCGGATTTCCTGCAGGCAAGGGGCGAAGGGCTGCACCACATCATGCCGCGCGCCGATTTCGATGCGGCACACGCACGCCTTTCAGACGCAGGTTTCAAGATCGCCTACAGCGGCATGATGCCATCGGGCGAGCGGTTCTGCCTGTTCGATACCTTCGCCGCGCACGGCTATTACACAGAGCTGATGGAGCTTTCCGAAGCCATGCAGGGCAGCCTGTCACTCATGGAAAGGGCTCATGCTACCTGGGACGGCAAGACCGATCCCGTGCGCGGCATGGATCGGCTGGCCGAGCTCGCCTGACAGGCGATTGGCCTACAGTTTGCCGCTCCCCATCTCGGCGAACATCTTCTGGAAATCGGCATAGCTTGGCTGGTGCGCAGTCACACCGCCATCGATCGGGATTGCCGCACCGGTAATGAATGCACTCTCGTCGCTGGCAAGGAAAGCGACGAGATTGGCAATATCTTCCGGCTCGCCAAGCCGCGGCGTCAAATGGTGCGACAGGAGAATATCTTTCACCACCGGCGGGGTCGACTGCGTTGCCAGCGGCGTCAGCACGAAGCCGATCACCATGCAGTTCGAACGCACGCCCAGCTTGCCATACTGGGTGGCGATCATGCGGTTGAGCTGGATTAGCGCAGCCTTGGAAGAGCCATAGGCAGTGAGCGTGGATTCGCCCTGCACGCCGAAGCCGGATGCGCTGTGGATGATCGATCCACGCCCGCCATCGATCATGTGGGGCAGGGCATATTTGCTCATCAGCATGGCCCCGCGCACGTTGACCGCCATCGCCCTGTCCCATGCTGCCACATCCAGGTTCATGACATCAAGATCTGCCTGACGTTGTGCCTCGTTCTGGATCGCGGCATTGTTGTGCAGGACGTCGATCCGGCCAAGATCCGTGACCACCTGCCGGGCGAGTTCGCGCACGGAATTCTCGTCCGTCAGGTCAAGCGGCAGCGCCAGTGCGCCTTCGATATCTTGCGCAGCGGCAGCAGCTGCATCGGCATCGATATCGCCCAGCACCACACGGGCGCCTTCCGCAGCCAGTCGCCGCGCGGATGCCGCGCCGATACCGCCTGCAGCGCCTGTGACAATTGCAACTCTGCCTTCCAGCCGTCCGGTCATTGGGGTCTCCTCATCTGAAGCAGTAGATTGCAATGGGCTGGGCTCACAACCTGTCGTAGGGCAGGTTGCGTGCATTTCACAGGCCTCCACCTGACATTCATAAATGTTGGGGAGGATGTGTTGGAATCAACGATCGTGCCGATGCCGGTAATGCCGGCGCCGGAGCCTGCCGGAACTATTTTTCTGGTTGGAACCTGCATAATCATGGCGGGCATCCTGGCGTGGTGGGCGCTGGGGCATGAAAGGCGCATGCGCGGCTGGGTCTTGCCGCTGGTTTTCGCTGGCACTGCACTTTCCGCGGTGATGATCGAGCCGATCTACGACAACACGCTGCTCTATTGGTATCCGGCAGAAAACCCGCTGGCCTTCTTCCGCGGATATGAGCGGACCATCCCTTGGTATGTGCCGCTTGGCTATGCCTGGTTCTTCGGCGGCTCAGCCTATCTGGTCTGGCGGGTGATCGAGGGCGGCGCATCGGCTGCGCGCATCTGGCAGCTGTTCTTTGCCACTGCAGCGGTTGACTGGTTGGCGGTATCGATTTGTGAATGGCTGGACCTCAGCGCCTTCTACGGCAACCAGCCTTTCCATCTGTTTGGCTCTCCCGTGTGGTTTTCCTTCTGCGATGCCACCGGCGGCTTCGTGTTGGGCGCGGCGCTTGCCAAACTCATGCCCTACCTCTCGGGTAGCAAGCGGCTGTGGCTGCTGATCCTGCCGAGCTTCACCTACGCGGCAACGCTGGGATCGACCACCGCACCTGTATCGCTGGCACTGAATTCGGCCTGGTCGCCAGCCATGACCTGGCTGGCTGGCGCTGCCACGATGGCGATGTGTCTGATTGCCATCCATGTGGTCGCCCAGATGGCGCAGTTGCGGCAGGAAAGCCCA
>JAKFWB010000507.1 GCA_021732945.1 Porphyrobacter sp. | reverse complement strand
TCGAACGCTTCTTCGGCAAGATCACACACTTCCGCCGCACAGCCACCCGCTACGACAAACTCGCCAGAAACTATGCTGGCTTCCTCAACCTCGTCGCCGAACTAAAATGTTGCCGCTGAATGTAAACACCACCTAGGGTCAGGACCTATTAACCGCGCCTTCGAGGTTTGAGTCAAAAGGGCCCGGCGCAAGGAAGTGAGGTGCAGGAATATGTCGATATTTCCAACCGAACTGACGCGGCGATGGGCCCTTTTGGCCAAATCCCTGCGGGACGGCGGAATGGCTTCCAGCTCGGGCAGCCTGTAGTTTGGGCCCGCGCTTGGAAAGGCAACCAGCCTTCCCGGCGCGCGAAACGGACCGATCTGTTCGCCATTCCGCCGCCTCGAAGGTGCGGTTAATAGGTCCTGACCCTAGCTTGCAAGCTTTGCATTTGGCAGAAGAGTTGTAGGAACATATAAGGAACATGAAAGGCGTTCCCCAAAGTTCCATGGCTCAGCAAACCCTTCGACAACGATTGGAAATCCTCGCCGGTGCGGCGAAGTATGATGCGTCTTGCGCGTCATCGGGCACGGCGCGGGGCGAACAGGCGACGCTGTTCGCCAATGATCTGGCGCTAGTGCGGGAGCGGTCGGGCGCTGACTGATGCCCGAAGGCCCGCTCACCCCTGACAAGCGCACGCTTGATGTCGACCCTGATGGCATCGCCGCCCCGCCGCGCGCGCCGTTCGTCGAACTGGGGTTGGCAAGCTGCTTCAGCTTCCTGCGCGGCGCGTCCGACGCGGTCGATCTGGTGCTGGCGGCCCACAGGCATGGCTATGACGCGATCGGGATTGCCGATGTCAATTCGATGGCCGGGGTGGTGCGCCTGCATACCGAGGCCAAAACGCTCAAACTCAAGCCCGTGATCGGCTGCCGGATCGAAACCGTCGAGGGGCTGGCCTTCCTCGCCTACCCCGAGGACCGCGCCGCCTATGGCCGCTTGTGCCGGTTGATCAGCGCGGGGCGGATGCAGACGCCTGAGGGCGAATGGCAGGAAAAGGGCGTGTGCCAGATCACGCTGGCGATGCTGGCGGAGCATGGTGCCAAGGAAGGCGAGGGGGGTGTGCAACTGATCCTGCTCCCGCCGGATGATCTCGACGCGAAGCTCACCCTTCAGGTGCCGAGCAATGTGGTGCCGATTGCGGATTTTGTTTAACGCAGAGACCGCAGAGGAAAGGAGACCGCAGAGGGGTTACCAGCGGCGCAGCCGCATCCCTCATCGGACAGTGCTGCGGGCGGCAATGTTGCAGAAGATGAAGGCGCCTTCGGCACAAACGACACCTCTGCGGTCTCCTTTCCTCTGCGGTCTCTGCGTGAACCCACTTCTTTCACCGCGCCGTTCACTGAACTCCTCCCCCAACTCATCCGGCAGCTCCCTACGCTCCGCCACCTCGCCGCCAGCTACCTCTATCGCGGGGACGATATTGCCCGGATCGAGCGGCTCGACTGGCTGGCCCGCGCGCATGGCCTGACGCTGCTCGCCACCAATGATGTCCACTACCACGCGCCCGAACGCCGCGCGTTGCAGGACGTGATGACCGCAATCCGGCACAAGACCACCGTGGCGGCGGCAGGTCACCTGCTCCACCCCAATGCCGAGCGGCACCTGAAAAGCCCCACCGAAATGCAGCGCCTGTTCGCCCGCTGGCCCCACGCGATTGCCGCCGCGCGCGCGGTGGCGGATCGCTGCCAGTTCAGCCTTGATGAACTGCGCTACGAATACCCCGAGGAAATCTACCCTGATGGCCAGACCCCGCAGCAATATCTGGAGACCGAAGTCTGGGCCGGGGCAGGGCGGCGTTATCCCACCCATGAATCAGGAGGAGGCCTGCCCGATACTGTCCGCACTACGCTGGAGCGCGAGCTGGCGCTGATCGCCAAGCTTGATCTGGCGCGCTATTTCCTCACCATCAAGGACATCGTCGATTTCGCGCGCGGCCAAGACCCGCCGATATTGTGCCAAGGGCGAGGGAGCGCGGCGAACTCTGCCGTCTGCTACGTCCTCGGCATCACCAGCGTCGATCCCGCCAAGCACCAACTCCTGTTTGATCGCTTCATCTCCGAAGAACGGAAAGAACCGCCCGATATCGACGTCGATTTCGAGCATGAGCGGCGCGAGGAGGTGATCCAGTATATCTACGCCAGATATGGCCGCCATCGCGCGGGGCTGTGCGCGACCGTGATCCATTACCGCCCGCGCATGGCGATCCGTGAGGTGGGCAAGGTGATGGGCCTCAGCGAGGATGTTACCTCCGCTCTGGCCCGCACAGTGTGGGGCGGATGGGGGCGCGAGATCAGCGAGAAGCACGCGGCCGAAACGGGGCTGGATGTCACCGATCCGCACTTGCGCCGCGTGCTCAAACTCACCGAACAGATGATCGGTATGCCGCGCCATTTGGGCCAGCACGTGGGTGGGTTCATCCTCACCGAAAGCCCCCTGATCGAGACCGTGCCCATCGGCAATGGTGCCATGCCCGACCGCTCTTTCATCGAATGGGACAAGGACGATATCGACGCGCTCGGCATCCTCAAGGTCGATGTGCTGGCGTTGGGCATGTTGACCTGCATCCGCAAATGCCTCGATCTGCTGGGCGCACATCATGGGCGCGCGCTGACGCTGGCCACCGTCCCGCGCGAGGATCCGGAGACCTATGCGATGCTGCGCAAGGGCGATTCGCTCGGCGTGTTTCAGGTCGAAAGCCGCGCGCAGATGAACATGCTGCCGCGCCTGCGCCCGCGCGAGTTCTATGATCTGGTGATTCAGGTCGCGATTGTGCGCCCCGGGCCGATCCAGGGCGATATGGTGCACCCCTATCTCAAGCGCCGCCGGGGCGCCGAGCCCGTCCAAATCCCCGCACCCGCGCCCGAACACGGGCCGCCGGACGAGCTTACCAGCATCCTCGGCCGCACCTTGGGCGTGCCGATCTTTCAGGAACAGGCGATGAAAATCGCGCTGGATGCGGCGAAGTTCTCCAGCCTTGAAGCCAACCGCTTGCGCAAGGCGATGGCGACCTTTCGCAGCCGCGGGATGGTGGACGAATTGCAGGACATGATGGTCGAACGCATGGTCGCGCGCGGATACGACCGCGATTTCGCGCAACGCTGCTTCAATCAGATCCGGGGCTTTGGCGAATATGGCTTTCCGGAGAGCCATGCGGCGAGCTTTGCCCAGCTGGTCTACGTGTCGAGCTGGCTCAAGTGCCATTACCCGGCGGCCTTCGCTTGCGGCCTGCTCAATTCGCAGCCGATGGGGTTTTATGCGCCAGCACAGATCGTGCGCGATGCGGCCGAGCACGGGGTGCGGGTGCTGCCGGTCGATGTAAATGCGAGCGCATGGGACTGCACGCTGGAAAGAAAGGAAGGGGGTTCGTACGGAGACCACGGAGGAAAGGAGGTCGCGGAGAAGGTTACGCGCGCGGCGAAGCCGCACTTTTCCTCAAATGGGGTTACGGGCGGCGGGCTTATGGAAGATGAAAGTGCCTTCGGCACGCACGACATCTCTGAGGCCTCCTTTCCTCCGTGGTCTCCGTGCGAAACAAAAATGGACCGCCATCACGCCC
>JAKFWB010000449.1 GCA_021732945.1 Porphyrobacter sp. | reverse complement strand
TCACAATTCCTCAACCTTCATGCGGAAGATCGGGGTGTGCGGCTGATAATCGGCCATCTTGGCGAGCAGTTCGTGGATCGAAGTCGCCGCGATCAGGATGTTCTGGTGCGCGGGACGAACAAACCCGACCGCCGCCATTTTCGCGTTGAAAGCCAGCAACTCGTCATAGAACCCGAAGGCATTGAGCAGTCCCACGGGCTTGGTGTGATAGCCCAGCTGCGACCAGCTCATCGCCTCCCACAGCTCGTCCATCGTGCCGACCCCGCCGGGGATGGTGACAAAGCCGTCCGACAGGTCGGTGAAGCGTTGCTTGCGCTCGTGCATGCCCGAAACGGTGACGAGTTCATCGCAATCATGGTTGGCGACTTCGGCTTTGACGAGGTGCTCGGGGATGATGCCGATCACATGGCCGCCCGCGTCCTTCGCGCCCTTGGCCACCGCGCCCATCAGTCCGAGCTTGCCCCCGCCATAAACGAGGCCAATGCTGCGCTGCGCCAATTCCGCGCCGACATCATAGGCCAATTGCACATAACGCGGGTCTTCGGGTGTGGCCGAACCGCAATAGACGGCGATACGTTTCATTTTTCCGCCTTCGCTCCTGTGCAGGCATGGGCCAGAATTGCCAGATCGCCGATCGACAGCGGGGTATCAGCAAAATCCATCGTCACCTTGGTGATCGGCGCGCGGAAATTGTTGCCGTAGCGCGACAGGAACAGCCAGCTTTCCTTCATGCCGATGGTCTGCGCCGGGCAATCCACCGCCATGATCGCATCGAGCAGCATCGGCTGCCCGCCGTCATCTTCAAGGTTCATCCGCAGCAGCACCAGTTCCACCGGACGCTCGTCCAGCGTCGCCCGGTCGTGCCATCCGGCATCGATCCAGCCTTCGCCCTTGTCATCGACAGGGATCGTCTGCCAGCGGGGCTGGTGCCCTTCGGCGGCGAGGGGCGATGGGCCGAGCTCGGTGACCGTCCCCGCCAGCAAGAGCAGCGCCGCGATCATGCAGGCACCTTGGCGAGATCCTCCAGCATAAGGCCGGCGGTCGCCTTCGCGCTGCCGACCACGCCGGGGATGCCTGCGCCGGGATGCGTGCCTGCGCCGACGAGGTAATAATTGTCGATCACATCATCACGGTTGTGGCCGCGCAAATAGGCGCTCTGCCACAGCACCGGTTCAAGGCTGAAGGCGCTGCCCATATGGGCGTTGAGGTCCTGCTTGAAGTCTTTGGGCGCGTAGTGGAACTTGGTGACGATCCGGTCATGGATATCGGGGATCAAGCGGCGGCCCAGCTCATCAAGGATCATCTTTTCCAGCTTCGGGCCGACCTCGTCCCAATCCAATGGCATCTTGCCCATGTGGCTGACGGGGACGAGCGCGTAGAAGGTGCTCTTGCCCGCAGGCGCCATCGAAGGATCGGTCACGGTCGGATGGTGGAGGTAGATGGCGAAATCTTCCGGCACCACGCCGTTCTTGTAGATGTCGTCGAGCAGGCCTTTGTAACGCTTGGCGAACAGGATCATGTGGTGCGGGATGCCGGGCCAGGTGCCCTCAAGCCCGAAATGCACGACGAAGAGCGACGGCGAGAAGCTCTTGCGATTGAGCGATTTCGCCATCTGCTTGCCGCGATCACTGTTCGACAGCAGGTCCTTGTAGGAATGCATGATGTCGCCGTTGGAGGCGACCGCATCGAAGCGCTGCTTGAAGCCGCTTTTGGTTTCGACTTCAGTGGCTTTGGTGCCTAGCGTGTGCACCTGCACCACCGGATCGCCGACGATCATCGTCCCGCCCAGCCGCTCGAAGTGCCGCACCATCCCCGCGATCAGCCGATTGGTGCCGCCGCGCGCCCACCATACGCCGCCGTCTTTCTCCAGCTTGTGGATCAAGGCGTAGATCGACGAGGTGTTCATCGGATTGCCGCCCACCAGCAGCGAATGGAAGCTGAAAGCCTCGCGCAGCTTGGGGTGCTCGATATAGCTCGAGACCATCGAATAGACAGAACGCCACGCCTGTTCCTTGATCAGCGAAGGGGCGGCTTTCAGCATCGATTTGAAATCGAGGAACGGCTTGGTGCCGAGCTTGAGATAGCCTTCCTCATACACCCGCGCCGAATATTCGAGGAAGCGGGCGTAACCCGCCACGTCCGCCGGGTTCAGCTTGGCGATTTCCGCGTTCAATTCGGTTTCGTCGTTCGAATATTCGAAGTTGGTGCCGTCGGGCCAGTTGAGGCGGTAGAACGGCATGACCTTCATCAACTCGACATCTTCGGCGATGTCGTGGCCGGTCAGCTCCCACAATTCCTTCAGGCACGGGGGATCGGTGATCACGGTCGGCCCGCCATCAAAGGTGAAGCCGTCACACTCCCAGAAATAGGCGCGCCCGCCCGGCTTGTCGCGCGCTTCGATCACGGTGGTGCTGATGCCCGCCGATTGCAGCCGCAGCGCCAGCGCCATGCCGCCAAAGCCCGATCCGATCACGCAGGCGGTGCGCCCGGCATAACGTTCGGCCAAGGCGGGGTTGATGCCCTTGCCAGCGGTGCTGCCTGCAAGGTTGAGCTTCACGTCGGCGTTCATGCCGGGGTCTCCATATTAAGAGGCTTACCTGAGGAAAATAGCGCACGGATCGCGCGCGGGATAGCTACGGGCGGCTTGCCCGTCAGGATGCGCAACCGATCGGGCCAGGTGGATCGGCCCGCGTAGAACCGTTCGACCAGCGCGCCGCGCAGGGCGTAGAAATGTTCGAACACCACCACCCGCTTGCCCGGTTCAGCCGCTTCGAACAGCATCCGGCTGAGCATGCGGTAATAGCCGGTGGCGCGCCAGTGGCGGCGGGCGCGGCGGGCGCAGAAGGCGGCGAGTTCCTCACCCGATAGATCGGGTCGCTTGGCGATCAGATGCGCGATTCCCAGCGCATTATCGACCGCGAAGGGCAGGGTGTAGCTGGTCAAGGGATGCGAAAAGCCTCCGCGCGCGCCCGCCAGCGCCACGCCGGGGATTGCGACTTCGGCCTGCGCCGCCTTGAAATCGCCGCCCGAAATCACCGGCAGGATGCCCGCTTCGGAATCGATCACTTCGCCCTTCCACCCGTGGCGGTGGGCATATTCAGCCACCCGGCCTTTCAGCACATCGGTGTCCATCTTCGGCTGATCGGCGTAATAGGTGTCCTCGATGAAAACGTCGGTCGGTGACAAGGGGAGCACGTAGACAAAGCGATAGGCCGCGCCATTGCCATGCGGGGCGAGCTGATCGACGCTGGCGTCCATGATCACCGGGCGGGTCAGCCCGTGAGGTTGCTCGCAGCGGAATTGCTGGCCGAGGAACACTTGCCAGCCGCCCGCCAGATGGTTGGACGCGCGAAACGGGCGGCAATCCACCACGCGCTTCGCGGCGAGGAGGGTGCCATCGGCCAGCGTGACGCCGCCCGCATCGAGCGCCGCCGCCTTGGTCTCCAGCATCACGCGTTCGGCTGGCAGTTCGGCAATCAGCGCGCGGTGAAATTCGGCGCTGGCGAGCGAGCGGTAGGATGTCGGCAGCGTGCGTCCCAGACCGGGGAAGGTGATGTCATACCCCTCATCCCAGCCATTGAGCGCGAACCCTGCCATCAACCCGCGCGCCTT
>JAKFWB010000172.1 GCA_021732945.1 Porphyrobacter sp. | reverse complement strand
AGGCCAGCGAGATCGCCACAATTCCGCCCATCAGCATCAGCGGGACCTTGTTGACGGTGATTTCGTCCTTCTCGTATTCGCGCACAATCATGCGGGCGCTCCTTCAAAGCCTTGCCGGTTCGGTTGCAGCGCCGGAACCTTGCGACCCTGAACCGGGGCAATTGCCCCAGCGTGCTGGCCGCTGCCGGGCTGCGCGTCATTGATGGCGATCAAATTCTGATCGATTGCGCCATAGTGCGCACGGGTTTCGGCGATCAGCTGCGCAAGGTGTTCCGCATCGGGCACAGCGCGCAGCATCGGTTGCGGACGGTTGTAGTGCCATGGGCGCATATGCGGCCACAGCAGCACCACGCCGAGCATCCGTTCTCCGGCGAGTTCCAGCGCGATGTCGCCGTGATCATTACCGCGCGTGCGCAAATGTGCGGCCGTGACCTGCTTAAGCGGCAGGTTGATCCGCGTCTCGATCGCCATGCCGATCCTCATGATCAGGCGCGTATCGGTAAGGATGTAGAGCGTGCTGCGCGCGCTCAACCAGGCGAGCAGATGCAACAGGGCCAGCAGCGCGGTGCCCAGCACTGCGGCGACCATTGCCGCATCGGTCCTGCCGCTCACCAGCGCGACGATGATCAGCGCCGCGAAATAGAGACCGAGCGTGCGAGTGTGGAACGCCGTGCGCGCCAGCAGACCGGTGGCGGGACGACCCTTCCACAGCACCTTTTCATTGGCTGCGGGCGTGCCCATCCGATCACCAAAGGCCTTCGGGCCGTCGTTCTCAAGAGCCGCGTGGTCAAGGCCGGCGGGCAGCGACATTTCCGTCGCTGCTGCACCTGCGGTGGCGGTCAGATCCATGCTTCTGACCTTTCCGGCGTGGCATACATGTAACCGCCGCCGAAATAGGCCTGGATGCGGTCTTCTTCGTAGCGGGTGATGATGCCTGCGGTTTCCAGCATCGGTACATCATCGAACTGCGCAGCGGTGATCGCATCGATCTCGACCAGTTCGGGCTTGTCATCGAAGAAACCCTTGGTCTGCACTGCGGCGACCATCATCGGGGCCAGCACCTTCTTGCCGGTGGTGGTTTCCACTTCGAGATAGCGGATCAGGTGTTCGGCCTGATCGACCCAGATATCGGTGACCGTGCCGACGATCACCTTGTCAGCGGCCATCACCGGCCAGCCGATCAGCTGCGGATCATTGGGCGAGACGATCATTTCGTGACTGTCGGCAATCGGCACGATGCGCGGACGGCCATCGAAGGTGAGATCGGGGTATTTCGAGCGATTGGCAAAGGCGGCCGGACCCATGCCATCCTTCATCGGATTGCCGGTCGGCACCCAAGGCGCACCGCCGCCGTGGAAGGCCTGCACTGCGGGCACGTTCACATCATCACGCGCGACATCTTCGGGCACATAGGTGCCGCGACCGTGCGGGAGCGGGAAGCTCTTCTTGGCGCCATCGAGCAGGCTGCTGCTCTCTTCGACCTTGCCGGTCGCTTCATCTTCAAGCGGATAGCCTTCGCGGCGGCTTTCTTTGTTGAGGTAGAACACCAGAGCAATGAAGAAGCCGAAGAACAGCAGGAAAGCGAGTTCGGCAACATCGAAAGTGCCGACGATATAGGCAGCGTTCATTTCACAATCCTCTCATGGAACAATCCGGCTGAGGCGAAGCCGGGTAGGATACGGGACAGGTGGGCACGGGTAATCATGTCGGAAACTCCCTCAGGCCGAATGGCTGACTGAGCGGATCATCGGCATCGGGCGGGCTGCGGCGCTGCGGGCCGACAAGCGGGCCAATCGCGGCAAGGCCGATCAGCAAAAGTGTGATTTCAAGGATGTAGACCGTGCTATAGCCAGCGGAACGGGTGGCGATGCTGGCCGCCTCGCCGTTGCCGACAAGGGTGGCGACGCCATCGCGCAGCAATCCGCCCAGCGCGATCCCGGCACCCGCACAGCTCGCCTGCACTGCGCCCCAGGCGCCCAGCGCCAGACCTGCGGTCTCGGTCTTGGCAAGGCTCATCGCTTCCATCAGCGTGCCGACCGAAAACAGTCCAAGCCCAAGCCCGATGGTGAGCGCGCCGGCGTAGAGCATCAACGGCGCAGCAAACGGCCCGGAAAACAGCACCAGCAAAAAGGCGTTTATGCCGATAACCATGCCAGCACCCGCCAACCGCAGCGGATCCCAACCCCGGGCCAGCATGCGGCCCGAAATCATGAACCCGATCAGCGAACCCAGCGCCCAAGCCCCGGTCAGCCCGGTGGTCGCGCCGACCGAAAGGCCAAGGATCTCGCCGCCATAGGGTTCCAGCAAGGCATCCTGCATTGCAAATCCGGCAGCGCCAATGCCGATTGCCGTGAGCAGCCGGGCATTGCGTCCATCTTTGACAAAGGCCTGCCACAACATAGAGAAGGTCGGCCGTTCACGGTCGGGCGCGGTCACCGCCGGATTACGCGCTTCCTGTTTCCACAAGGCGGTGACATTGAGCACGATGGTCAGCACCGCAGCACCCTGGATCACCTGCACCAGCCGGGTGGCGCTGTAATCGATCAGGACCCCGCCGATCACAAAGGCCGCAAACATCATGCCCACCAGCAACATCACATAAAGCAGCGCGACGGCGCGAGGGCGCTTGTCCTCGGGCGCAAGGTCGGTCGCCAGCGCAAGGCCCGCCGTCTGCGTGACGTGAAAGCCGATGCCGGTCAGCAGGAATGCCGCCGTGGCCCCGAACAGGCCGATGTTGAAGGCACCCGGCTTGCCCAGCAGCAGCAGTGCAAAGGGCATGATCGCCAACCCGCCAAACTGCATCAGCGTGCCGAACCAGATATAGGGCACCCGCCGCCAGCCGAGCACGGAACGGTGGGTATCAGACTTGTGCCCGATCAGCGCCCGGAACGGCGCGACCAGCAGCGGGACTGCGATCAGCAGCGCGACCAGCCAGGTCGGCGTGCCAAGCTCTACCACCATCACGCGGTTCAAGGTGCCGTTGAGCAGCACCATTGCCATGCCCACACTCACCTGAAACAGCGCGAGCCGCAGCAGCCGACCCAGCGGCAAGTCCACACTCGCCGCATCCGCAAACGGTAGCAGCTGGAAAACCAGCGCTGTCCAATGCGGTGGGGCAGGGCGGACGGGGCGGGTCATCCGTGGCGCACCAATTCAAGCGCTTGTGACTTGTAGAACCCGTTCGAGACGAGCTGCGTGCGCCCGATGCTCCAACCACTAAGGCGCGACAACCGCTCGCGCAGCTCGCCTTCTGCCACTGGGATGATCGCGGGCGAGCGGTCGGATTTGGGGAAGAACTTGCCGACCTCGTGCATCGCGGTCAGCAACCGGGTGCGCGGGGCGAAGGTGAACAGGATGCTGCCCGTGGTGCGCTGCGCCAATTGGCTGAGCGCATCGACCAGATCTTCGGGCTGATAATGGATCAGCGAATCCATCGCGACCACATGGGCAAAGGTGCCAAGGCCCGGATCGAGCATATCGCCAGAGCGCCAATGAATGCGCCCGTGGCCGATAAAGGAAGGCGTGCGTTCACGTGCGACGTCAACCAGTCCGGCGGCGATATCAATCCCGGTGACTTCCGCGCCCCGGCAGGCGGCCGAAACCGCCAGCGATCCGGTGCCGCAGCATGCG
>JAKFWB010000180.1 GCA_021732945.1 Porphyrobacter sp. | reverse complement strand
AGCGTAGGGTGCGCTAAGGTGTTTCCCTGATGGGCCAGCTTCAACGCATTAATGCAATTGCGAACTATTTGCAAAGATAGTTGCGGCATCCCGCCTATTGATGGTTGCAATCGCTTTTCCAGCGGCCTACCGCGCCTGTTGTATCAGGTGCCCGGCCGCTTGGGACGGGGGTTGGCACCAGCCTTTTGCGCATTTCATTTTCGTCCCGTTGGATCAGGGAAGGAAGTCTTCAGAAATGGCCCGCACCAAAATTGCGCTGATCGGCGCCGGTAACATCGGCGGCACCCTCGCTCACCTCGCAGCCACCAAGGGCCTCGGCGATGTCGTGCTGTTCGACGTCGTCGAAGGCGTGCCGCAGGGCAAGGCGCTGGACCTGTCGCAGTGCGGCCCGGTTGAAGGCTTTGATGCGAAGATCACCGGATCGAACGACTATGCCGATATTGCAGGCGCGGATGTGGTGATCGTCACCGCAGGCGTCGCGCGCAAGCCCGGCATGAGCCGCGATGACCTGCTCGGCATCAATTTGAAGGTGATGAAGGCGGTCGGCGAGGGTATCCGCAACAACTGCCCCGATGCTTTCGTGATCTGCATCACCAACCCATTGGACGCGATGGTGTGGGCGCTGCGCGAATTTTCGGGCCTTCCGGCGCACAAGGTCGTCGGCATGGCGGGCGTGCTGGATTCGGCGCGGTTCGCGACCTTCCTCGCGTGGGAATTCGGCGTCAGCGTCAAGGACGTGAACGCCTTCGTGCTCGGCGGCCACGGCGACACGATGGTGCCGGTGCTGAGCTACTCGACCATCAACGGCATCCCCGTTGCCGACATGGCCAAGATCAAGGGCATCTCCGAAGACCGTCTGGGCGAAATCGTCCAGCGCACCCGTTCGGGCGGCGGCGAGATTGTTGCGCTGCTCGGCACGGGATCGGCGTTCTACGCGCCCGCCACCAGCGCCATTTCGATGGCTGAAGCCTACCTCTACGACCAGAAGCGCATCCTGCCCTGTGCAGTGCAGGTTGACGGCAAGTACGGCCTCGACGGGCTGTATGTCGGCGTGCCGGTGGTGATCGGCGCAGGCGGCGCTGAGGATGTGATCGAGATTTCGCTGACCGACGAGGAGAAAGCGAACCTTGGTGTGAGCGTCGATGCGGTCAAGGAATTGTTGGAAGCCTGCAAGGCGCTGGACCCGAGCTTGAACTAATTCGTGAGTCCCCGCGAAGGCGGGGACCTCCATCGGCCTTGTGCCAAGCTGAAAGAGGTCCCCGCCTTCGCGGGGACTCGCAAGAGGGAATAGAAATGTCCATCCTCGTAAACAAAGACACCAAGGTCATCACCCAGGGGATGACCGGCAACACCGGCACCTTCCACACTCAGGCCGCGCTCGATTACGGCACGCAGATGGTCGGCGGCGTGACCCCCGGCAAGGGCGGCACCACGCACATCGGCCTACCGCAGTTCAACACGGTACGCGAAGCCAAGGAAGCGACCGGCGCGACTGCCAGCTGCATCTACGTCCCGCCGCCGTTCGCTGCCGATGCGATCTGCGAAGCCATCGATGCCGAGATCGAGCTGATCATCTGCATCACCGAAGGCATCCCGGTGCTCGACATGGTCCGCGCCAAGCGTGCGCTGTCGGGCTCCAAGTCGCGCCTCATCGGCCCCAACTGCCCCGGCGTGCTGACCCCGAACGAATGCAAGATCGGCATCATGCCCGCCAACATCTTCAAGAAGGGCTCGGTCGGCATCGTCAGCCGCTCGGGCACGCTCACCTATGAAGCCGTGCACCAAACCACGATGGCGGGCCTCGGCCAGACCACGGCTGTCGGCATCGGCGGCGATCCGGTCAACGGCACCAACTTCATCGACGTGCTCGACCTGTTCCTCGACGATCCGGAAACCGAGAGCATCATCATGATCGGCGAGATCGGCGGTTCGGCCGAAGAAGAAGCCGCCGCCTTCATCAAGGCCGAACGTGCCAAGGGCCGCAGCAAGCCGATGGTCGGCTTCATCGCCGGCCGCACCGCTCCTCCGGGCCGCCGCATGGGCCACGCGGGCGCCATCGTCAGCGGCGGTCAGGGCGGCGCCGACGACAAGATCGCGGCGATGGAAGATGCGGGCATCCGCGTCTCGCCCTCGCCCAGCTTGCTCGGCGAAACGCTCGCCGCGATGCTGAAAGAAATGGCCTGATTTAACGAATACGGCTCCCCGGCGTCCTAACCGCCGGGGGGCCATCCTTCCTCCTCCCCGGGAGTCCCATCATGGGCAACGAACCGCAAAACTTCCTCCCCGCCTTCACCGATCAGGAAGGCCCGCAGCCCGGCCCATCGTGGGAAAAGCGCGGCTGGCTCGACGCGCTCAGCGACAGCGCGGCTGATCTCACCGCCGCGATGGACCCGACCGAGATGACGCTCGCGGTCAAGGCGGCGGCGAAGGATGCGGGCAAAGCGATGGACCCCAAGGCGGTCGAGAAGGCTGCCAAGCTCTCCATCGCGGCGATGACACTCGTTCGCCTCTACCGTGTGCGCGGGCATATGGCAGCGGACCTCGATCCGCTCGGCCTCGTCAATCGCGAAGGCCCGGCGGACCTGACGCTCGAATGGCACGGGCTGGCGGGCAAGGAGAACGAGGACGTCTATGTCGGCGGCGTGCTCGGCATGGAATGGACCACGGTCGGCAAGCTCCACCAGCGCCTGCGCGAAGTCTATTGCGGCAAGGTCGGCCTTGAATACATGCACATCGCCGATACCGAGGAGCGGCGCTTCCTTCAGGAGAAATTCGAAAAGCCGGGTGAGACGATCCAGTTCACCCCAGAAGGCAAGAAGGCGATCCTGTCGGCCGTGCTGCGCGGCGAGCAGTTCGAAGAGTTCCTGGCCAAGAAATATGTCGGCACCAAGCGGTTCGGGCTGGACGGCGGCGAATCCATGATCCCGGCGCTGGAAGCCGTGATCAAGCACGGCGGCAGCTCCGGCGTGCGCGAGATCATCTATGGCATGGCCCACCGCGGCCGCCTCAATGTGCTCGCGAACGTGATGGCCAAGCCGTACCGCGTGATCTTCCACGAATTCTCGGGCGGCAGCGCCAACCCCGATGATGTCGGCGGTTCGGGCGATGTGAAATACCACCTCGGCACCTCGACCGACCGTGAGTTTGACACCATCTCGGTCCACATGAGCCTCGTCCCCAACCCCTCGCACCTTGAGACGGTGAACCCGGTGGTGCTGGGCAAGGCGCGCGCGCAGCAGGCGATCCGCGATGATTTGAAAAAGAAGGATCAGGTGCTCCCCGTGCTGATCCACGGTGACGCCGCTTTCGCAGGGCAAGGCGTGGTATGGGAGAGCATCTCGCTCTCGGGCGTCCCCGGTTACGATACCGGCGGCTGCGTCCACTTCATCATCAATAACCAGATCGGCTTCACCACCTCGCCCAAGTTCGCGCGCTCCTCGCCTTACCCGAGCGACGTCGCCAAGGGGGTGATGGCGCCGATCCTGCACGTGAACGGCGATGATCCCGAAGCGGTGACCTTCGCCTGCAAGCTCGCGGTCGAATACCGCCAGACCTTCCACCGCGATGTCGTGATCGACATGTGGTGCTATCGCCGCTTCGGCCACAACGAGGGCGACGAGCCCAAGTTAACCCAGCCGGTGA
>JAKFWB010000067.1 GCA_021732945.1 Porphyrobacter sp. | reverse complement strand
AAGCACAGCGGACAGGTTTTCAGCAAAGCGCCTTCTTGATGCAATGGACCGCATCACAATCCCCGACAACGAGGGCACAGTGGTCATTGCCGGCGATGGGTCGAATGTCAGCATCCGTCAGCCGCGATCCCGCGTCACGATGGCACCTCTTGCGGGGACCATAGGTGCTGATCGCGATAAGGTGCGGTACACGAAGTATCTCGCGAAGCAGTATAACCAATTCGCCTCGTGGGCGCCGCATCGTACCGAGAAATTCCGGCCCGCGGTGATATATGCAAACATCACGAAAGAGTTCGGGTCGAAGCTCGAACTCATCCCGGAGGATCGGTTCGATAACGTCTGCGCCTACCTTCAGCAAAGAATCACGCGCACCCGGCTGGGCCGCAAGCAGAATGCAGAGGGACATCGCTGCTACGCATCGTTCGACGAGTTCTTGGACAAAGGCAAACAACACCATTGAGGTGCAGGCGTGCTTGATGGCCGGCCTATAGCGATGGCGACTAGAGGTCGAGCTCAACGCCGGTGTGTTGCTCGATCTTCTTCTTGATCAGCCCTTTGGCGAGCGCCTTGAGGAGGTCGAGGCTGAAACCGCCGGCCTGTTTAGCCCCGGCCTTTGTCTCGCGCCAGATGGCAGGGTCACGGATTGTGTCGAGGAAGTCGTGGCCGGCCCAAGTGATCTGACCGATTTGCCAGACCGCACCGGACAGCTTCGCTTGAATTGTGATGAGACCCGCCTCTTCAAGCAAAGCCAGATGGTATTCGATCAGCTCAGCCTGCTCGCGCGGCATTATGCCTGCACCATCTTCGCCGAGTATCTCGGCCATCTCCAGGGTCATCAGCTCGAACGCCCGCCGACCGCCCTCGATCTCCAGCAGCAAATTGCGGACCAGGTCCATGTCACGTTTCATGGCTCTGATCTTACCTACAGACCCACCGAAAGGACAGCAATCTATCGATGTCTTCCGTGCGCGAGGCATGACCCTAACAGCATCATCCGCGTTCAAGCGCGAACGATGTGATAGCGTCCATTGCGACGCGCTCCGGTGAACATCACAAGTCCGGCAGAACAAAGCGCTGCTATGTCGCGCCTCGCGGTCTTGGGGCTCACCTTCCAGTAGGCACAAATGTCTTCGGCACGGCAACGTTCGCCAGCACCGACTCGGGCGAGGAACCAGCGCTGCCTTTCGTTCAGCGCCTCGGTTATTGGGTCATTTATTGGGTCATTTATTGGGTCATTTATACGGTCATTTCGAGGCCAATCCCGCGTCGATGGCTGCGTGTCGGGCGTCTTCAATGATCGATGCCCGGATTGGCGGTCCTTCACCTGTCGATCTTGAACGGTCGCTTGCGAGCTTTCGATCAGCCCGATCACAAACGCTCTGATGACCGGCGAATTCGTCAATAGTCGAAGGAAGAAAACAGTATCAGGCCCGTGTTGAGCGGCCAGCCAATGCTTAACGGTCCTCTCGCTCGCGTCCGTCAGCCTCATCACTTGTTTGACGGCGCGGTGCGTTCCGCCATGTTCACGCCTCAACAGCTCGGCGATCGTTTCGGCATAGGCCTCCCTTCCCGCCATTGCCCCTTTCCACTTCGGCAACTTCCTGCCCTTTTTCGGCAACATCTCCCGCTCCTTTCCCACATATACTGGTGAAAGTGCGGGGATGCCGGAGATGTCCGTGGTTCGCGCTGCAGCGGTTGGTCGCCCTGGCCACGGCAGCATGACAATCGAAAGGGCGGAAGTTGCAGGACTGGGGCTACGACGACGGTGACGGCAGGGAACAGGCTCCGCGGCTCGTGCGCGCGGCCGAATATGTTCGCATGTCGACTGACCACCAGAAATACTCGACCGAGAACCAGGCCGATGCGATCCGGCACTATGCCGCCGCACGCGGGATCGAAATTGTGCGGACTTACGCCGATGCCGGGAAAAGCGGCCTGAAGATCGAAGGCCGCGACGCTCTCAAGCAGTTGATCGACGACGTCCAGAACGGTGCCGCCGATTACACCATGGTCCTGGTCTACGACATCAGCCGCTGGGGCCGATTCCAGGACGCCGACGAAAGCGCCTATTACGAGTACATCTGCAAGCGCGCCGGGATCGCCGTGCAATACTGCGCGGAGCAGTTCGAGAATGACGGGAGCCCGGTCTCGACCATTGTGAAGGGCGTCAAGCGTGCGATGGCCGGTGAGTATAGCCGGGAGCTGTCGACCAAGGTCTTTGCTGGCCAAGGGCGCCTGATCGAGAAGGGCTACCGCCAAGGCGGACCTGCCGGGTTCGGGCTTCGCCGGACCCTGATCGACGAAACGGGCACGACAAAGGGTGTGCTCATACGGGGCGAGCACAAGAGCATCCAGACCGACCGGGTAATTTTGACGCCTGGGCCGGATGAGGAAATCGCGGTAGTCCGCAGCGTCTACGAGGCCTTCGTGCATGACGGGCTTAGCGAGCGCGAGATTGCCAATGACCTCAACAGCCAGGGCATCGCCACCGATTTGGGCCGACCATGTACGCGCGGCACGGTCCATCAGCTCCTCATCAACGGCAAGTACGTCGGCGACAATGTGTGGAACCGGCAGTCGTTCAAGCTGAAGAAGAAGCGGGTTCGCAACCACCCCGAAATGTGGATTCGCAGCCCTGGTGCCTTCGAGGCGATCGTCCAGCGCGACCTGTTCGATGCCGCACAGGCTCTCATCGGCGCACGGTCCTTCAGGCTGTCCGATACCGAAATGATCGATGCGCTGCGCACGGTTTATGAAAGCAAGGGCCTGCTCTCGGGGATCATCATCGACGAATGTGAGGGCCTGCCCTCCAGCAGCGCCTATTCGTCGCGGTTTGGCAGCTTGCTGCGTGCCTACAGTCTCGTCGGCTATTCGCCGGATCGCGACTATCGCTACCTTGCCGTCAATCGTGCGCTGCGTCGCCTGCACCCGGACATCCTTCGCCAGGTCCTCGACGGCCTGAAGGCCCAAGGCAGCGAAGCCTGGCAAGATCTGGAGACGGACCGGGTCATCGTGAACGATGAGTTCAGTCTGTCGGTAGTCATCGTCCGCTGCACGCCCACGCCGACGGGTCTGCTGCGTTGGAAGATTCGCTTCGACACATCCAAGATGCCTGACATCACCCTCGTGGTCCGCATGGATGCCAGCAACCGGCAACCGTTCGACTACTATCTCTTCCCGAGCCTTGATGTTGCCGCCGAACGAGTGCGCCTCGCCGAAGACAATGACCTGCTGCTCGATGCGTACCGGTTCGATGCTCTCGATTTCTTCTACGAGATCGCTGCGCCCGTCAGAGTTGCGGAGGCTGCCTGATGACCGTTACCCGTCCCCAGACCATCGAGATGATCCCGATTTCGCGGATCACCGTGCTTAACCCCCGGGCGCGCAACAAGCGTCAGCACCGCGAGATCGTCAACAATATCGAGACCATCGGCCTCAAGCGTCCGATCACGGTCAGCAAGCATGATGGTCCGGGCGGCACGCGCTACGATTTGGTCTGCGGCGAAGGGCGGCTCGAGGCGTTCCAGATGCTCGGCCAGACAGAGATTCCGGCGGTCGTGATCGAAGCCAGCGAGAGCGAATGCCTCGTCATGAGCCTGGTGGAGAACATTGCCCGCCGGGTGCAACGTCCGATCGACGTCATGAACGAGATC
>JAKFWB010000158.1 GCA_021732945.1 Porphyrobacter sp. | reverse complement strand
GTCGACCTTTTGCAGATGCTTGGGGCCGAGCGTGTGCTCTGCCTTACCAATGGCGCGGTGGCTGAGGTGCTGCGGCTTCAGCATGTGGTCGAAGCCACGGGCGCAAAATTCCACGCCTTGCAGGGGTTTGCGGCGATCCCGGCATTGGTCCGGGCCGAGGATGATCTGATCATAATGCGCGATGGCTTGATCCCTGACCCGCACATGATGCGCGACCTGTTTGGCGATGGCGGGATGGTGCAGCGGGTGATTGCCAGCATGCCCGCCAGCCACCCGCTGGCGCAGACGCACCCGATCGATTTCGAACGGATCGATGCGGCGCGGCATTGGGCCGGGGCGTTGGCGATGCGGGGCGCTCCGGTGCAGCAGCTTGCCGATTTCCCTGCCGATTCTGATGCCTTTTCGGTCCTGCTCCGCCTTGCGCTGCAAGCGGGCACGCCTTGCCGTGATCTGGCAGCAGCGCAACTCACCCCGCAGACCTGGCTGCTGGCAGATGGCCCGGCGGTGGTCGCGGCACAGGAACGTGCGCTGATCTCAGGGGCTGCCAAGCCCGCCGATTGGCGCGCGCCCGGCGCTGCACTGGCGGGGCTGGCCGTTCGCCAGATAGCGCCGCGCGGGTTACGGCAGGGCGGTCTGATCGCGGGCGCAATCGCGCTCACGCTGATGGCCGCTGCGACGCTGATGGCCGCCCTGGGCCTGCCTGTCCCGGCACTGGCAGCGGGCGCAATTGCCGCCTTTGCCGGACAGGTTTCGGACCAATTTTCCGCGATGACGCTGCGCCTGCGGCTTTCTGCGCCAAAGCCGCGAGCCCGATGGGGGCTGGCAGAGGCTATCGATGCGCTGGCGATGCTTGCCTTGTGGTTCGTACTTGCCCCGTGGCCGCAATGGCAGCCGCTTGCGGTGCTGGGGCCGCTCACCATCGGGCTCGCCCGGCTTGCGGCGCTCCGGCCTGCCGCGGCCTTCGCAGTTGCTGCGTCCGACCGGACGTCGCTGCTTGTTGTGCTGGCATGTGCGGCGGGGTTCGGCGTTTTGCCTGTGGTACTCGCCTGTCTCGCCTTGGGGCTGCTTGCAGGATTGCTGCTGCATCCCGCGCACGAATGAACTAACGCGGATTTAACTATGTGGGGGTAAGCCTGCCGGAATGGGCGAAGAAACGATGGACCTTACCGCCAACCTTGATGTTGAAGCACTGCTGCGCGGCGGATTGACGCGGGAAAACCGCGCGGTGGCATCGGTTGTGCCGGTTTTGCAGCATCTGCTGGCCAGCGAAGCCCATTCGCTGCTGAGCGACGCCGTGCTCGCGCGGGTGCGCGGCATGATCCATGATTGCGCGGCGCAGGTGATGGCGGCGATGGCGGGTCACGATCCAGCCTCACGCGCACTGCTTCACACCGATCCCGCAGCGTTGGAGGCCTGTGCCGATGCTCTGCTGGAGGACGAGGCGCTGCTGGCGTTTTGTCACGCGCTGGCCAGCGAAGGCTTGCTCGCAGAAAGATTGCAGCAACGCCAGTCGCTTGACCCAGTGCTGAGCCCGTTGCTTCAGGAACTGATCGCCTCGGACGATCCAGCCATCGCCAGTCTGGCCATGAGCGTGCTCGCCGCGCAGTCACGCTTCGTCCAGACTCAGCGGCGCATGGAATTGCCGATGGGAGAGCTTCCGGCAGACTTGTTCCACGCAGTGATCGCGCGTGCGCAGGCCACTGTGGCGGCAGGTGCAGGGCACGAGGGCCTTGCGCGGCTTCAGGCGAGTTATGATGAAGGCGCGAGCCGGCTTGGCTTGCTGGCGCGGCTAGCGGGCTCCATGCGGCGCGGCGTGGTTGCGGCGCTGGCCTTGGACCACGCGGGGCTGGCGCTATTCACGTCGGCGCTCGCGGCGCAGCAGGGTCAGCCGCGCGCGGCGGTCGTGCTCGCCTGCCTTGACGGGCAAGGCCTGCGCCTTGCGCTCGTGCTGCGCGCGGCGGGGCTTTCGCTGCCGGCGATAGAGCGGCAATTTGCCTTGATTGCGCCTGGCGCGCTGCTTCCACGGATCATTGCTGACCTTACGGCCGAACGGGCAGCCACGCTGTTGAACGCGGCTGCGCCAGCGCAGTGAAGCTCATGAACTCCCACGAAACCCTGCTTGGCGCCTATGGCCTAACGGATGCGCGCGACCGCTTGCTGAATGCTGATGAGCCACTGGCTGACCTTCAGGAACGCTGCGGCGGTGATTTGCCGGGCACATTGGCCATCCCCGAATTGCTGGCTCTGGTGCAACAGGCGCGGCACATGGGGTTGAAGTTGGCGCGCAATTTCAGCGCCTTTGATGGCGAGACGCTGGTCAGCGGCTTCGCCCGGATTCATCCGCTTGCCGAGGCTGACGGCGGCGGGTGCGAGGTGCTGGTCGACAATTGGCAGCGCAATGCTCCGGTGGTTCCCGGTGACCGGGATGTCGCAGCCCAGATCGACGCGATTGACCGCGCCACGGCGGAGGTCAGCGCCCGGCTCGATGCGCGCCAACGGGTCCAGATCCTGAGCGTGACCGCACCTGATGCTTATGGTTTGCAAGCCGCCGCCATGGCGCAACCGGTTACGGTGTGGAGCGACCTTGTCACCGTCGGCACGGTCAGCCACCACCAATCCTTGCACTGGCGGCTGCTGGATGGAGCGATGTGCCGGTTTGCGGGATCGCAGCGCAATTGGAGGTGTCGGCTCATTCCCTTGGGAGTTGACGCACAGAACCCCGATGGGTTCGAATTGCTGCTGATCGCCGAGGAACCTTTCATCCTGGCTCCGCTCGCTGCTGGCGATAATGCCGTTGAGGCCGAGGCATCGCCCACGCGCTTGGTGGGCACCGCGCTCATACCAGTGTTGCGACAGCCGATTGCGCGGATCATCGCCAATGCCGAAACCATCCGCGCGCGCCTCGCTGGCCCCTTGCGCGATGAATATAGCGACTATGCGGGCACCATCGCCAGCGCCGGGCAGCATCTTTCGGCGATGCTGGATGATTTGGCCGATCTCGAAGTGGTCGAAACCCCCGGCTTCAGCACCGCGCGCGAACCGGTTGATCTGGCCGATGCGGCCCTGCGTGCGGCAGGCATTCTGGGCGTGCGCGCACAGAACCGGGACATTGCGCTGGAGGTGAATGCCACGCGCGGTGACGCCGTTGCCACCGCGGAATTCCGCCGGGTGCTGCAAATTCTCATCAACCTGATCGGCAATGCAATCGCCTATTCGCCCGTGGGCAGCACGGTGCGGATTGCGGCGCAGATAGCGGGAGAGGGGCGGGCGATGGTCAGCGTTGCTGACGAAGGCCCCGGCGTCTCGCCAGAGCAGGCGGAGCACATCTTCGACAAATTCGAGCGGCTTGGCCGCGATAGCGATGGCGGCAAGGACAAGGGATCAGGCCTCGGCCTGTTCATTTCGCGCCGCCTGGCTGAAGCAATGGCAGGCAGCCTGACTGTGGAAAGTGCCGAGGGCGGCGGCGCGCTATTCAGGCTGGAACTTCCCGCCGAATAGCGCGCGCAGCCAGATGCCTTAACGCTGACCCAGCGGCACGTAATCGCGCTGCGTCGGCCCGGTGTAGAGCTGGCGCGGGCGGCCGATCTTCTGGCCGGGATCGCTGATCATCTCGTTCCACTGTGCCACCCAGCCCACGGTGCGGGCGAGGGCAAAC
>JAKFWB010000576.1 GCA_021732945.1 Porphyrobacter sp. | reverse complement strand
ACCGGGTCTTCCGCGCGGCTGATCGGGCGGCCGATCACGAGAACGCTCGCACCGCTGTCGCGCGCGGCGCGGGGGGTGACCACGCGCTTCTGGTCGCCGGTGCCGCCGCCATTCTTGGCACCATTCGGGCGCAGGCCGGGGACGACGAAGTATCCGTCTTTCCACGCCTTCTTGACCATGCCGACTTCCTGTCCCGAACAGACGATCCCATCCAATCCCGCCGCGTGGGCAAGCTCTGCCAGCCGCATCACCTGCGTTTCGGCGCTGCCATAGACGCCGGTTGCGGTCAGATCGTTCGCATCGAGGCTGGTGAGCATCGTCACCGCGACCACCTTGGTGCCCGCCGCCGCTGCCGCCTTGGCATCCTCCATCATCGCGCGTCCGCCGCTGGCATGGACGGTGACAATCGCAGGCTCATAGACATGGATCGCCATCATCGCCGCGGCGACCGTGTTGGGGATGTCGTGGAACTTCAGGTCGAGGAAAATCGGCAGGCCCAGATGCGCAATTTCGTGCACCCCGTGGCTGCCATGCGCGCAGAAGAATTCGAGCCCGAGTTTCACGCCGCCAATATGCGCCTTGACCTTGCTGACCAGCGTCTTGGCCGGTTCGAGGCTCGGCACGTCGAGCGCGAGGTAGATCGGATTGCTCATTGCGTTCCTGTATCACTTGGGGTGGGGGCGAGCGGTTCAGCGCCTTCTGATGGGCTGGCCGCGGGCATGTCGACTGCTGCCGGAAAGGTCTGTGGTTCGTGGTGCCGGGCGAGTGCGGTGTGCTTCAGCGAGTTTTCCAGCGCCCGTACCCGGCGGTTGAGGCCCCACTTCACGCTGAGGTGATAGGCCCACATCGGCACAAACCCGGCGGTAAAGGCGAGGATGGCCAAAACCGGCACCTTGGTTTCCAGCACCAGGTTTTGCCACAGCGTGAGTTCGACCGGTCGCCAGTTGTAGATCGCAAAGATCAGAAACCCGACAAAGGCCAAGACCCAGATCATGGTGCGCAGGATTTTCACGCCGTGTGCCCCTCCCAATAGCTTGGTTGAGCGCGGAACCTAGGCGATTTGACGCCGGTGTCCAGCATTGGGCCTAGCCGAACACCCGCGCGAAGATCGTGTCGACATGCGCGAAGTGGTAGGCGAGGTCGAATTTCTCTTCCAGCTCAGCCTCGGGCAGCGCGGCGGTAACCTGAGGATCGGCCTTGAGCAGATCGAGCAGCGAGAGCGCGCCGCCCGATTCCCACACCTTCAGGGCGTTACGCTGGACGAGGGCATAGGCATCATCGCGGCTCACGCCCGCCTGCGTCAGCGCCAGCAGCACCCGCTGCGAATGGACGAGGCAGCCCATGCTATCGAGGTTCTTGAGCATCCGCTCAGGATAGATCAGCAGCTTCTCCACCACGCCGGTCAGCCGCGCGAGCGCGAAGTCGAGCGTGATTGTCGCGTCCGGCCCGATGAAGCGTTCGACCGAGGAGTGCGAAATATCGCGTTCATGCCACAGCGCGACATTCTCTAGCGCGGGCAGGGCAAAGGCGCGGATCATGCGGGCTTGGCCGGTGAGGTTCTCGGTTAGGATCGGGTTGCGCTTGTGCGGCATGGCCGAAGAACCCTTCTGGCCGGGGGAGAAGTACTCCTCGGCCTCAAGCACTTCGGTGCGTTGCAGGTGGCGGATTTCCACCGCGAGGCGCTCAATCGATCCGGCCACCACGGCGAGCGTGGCAAAATACATCGCGTGGCGATCGCGCGGGATCACCTGTGTGGAGACTGGTTCGATGGCGAGGCCGAGCTTTTCGGCGACATGGGCCTCCACGCGCGGGTCAACATTGGCAAAAGTGCCGACCGCGCCGCTGATGGCGCAAGTCGCGATCTCGTCCCGCGCCGCCACCAGCCGCGCGCGGCAGCGATCAAACTCGGCATAGGCCTGGGCGAGCTTCAGTCCGAAGGTCACCGGCTCGGCATGGATGCCATGGCTGCGGCCGATGGTGGGGGTATATTTGTGCTCCATCGCGCGGGTCTTGATTGCGCCGAGCAGCGCGTCGACATCGTCAATCAGCATGTCGGTCGCGCGGACGAGCTGCACTGACAGCGTAGTGTCGAGCACGTCGGAAGAGGTCATCCCCTGATGCATGAAGCGCGCTTCATCGCCTACCTGTTCGGCGACCCAGGTGAGGAAGGCGATCACATCATGCTTGGTCACCGCCTCGATGGCATCGATGGCGTCCACATCGATTTTCGGGTTGGTCGCCCACCAATCCCACAGGGCCTTGGCCGCGCTTGGCGGGACCACTCCGAGTTCGCCAAGCTTCTCGGTCGCGTGCGCCTCGATTGCGAACCAGATGCGATACTTGGCCTCCGGCTCCCACAGGGCGGTCATGGCGGGGCGGGCGTAGCGGGGGACCATGATCGACTCCGGGTGGTGGCTGGATTGGCGCTGCGCCTAGGCAAGCGGGCTCGCCAAGGCAAGGTGGCCGCTTGCTCAGCGCAAGTCGGGCATGCTTGCCACCACTCGCCATGCTCCGGACTGTGTGAGGTGATTGGCATCCCAATAATTGAGCGTCCCATCTTGCACGATTCGGCAGCGACCCTGCGGACACAGGGGCGCCGCAGTATCGACATAGACAAACCGCGGATCGCGCGCGGCAAGGGCACGCAGCCGTGCATTGATAGCGATCCCCCGCGCCTTCCGGGCTGGATAGGATATTGGGCAGGTGACATTGAGATACGCCCGGCACCGCGTCAGCCCGCCGATCATCTGGGGCGCGGCAACCGCAGCAGTCGGCACATTACCCATGATGATGAACCGCGTGCCGGGCAGATGGTCCGCGAGACGCTGCATCCCTTCCTCCAGCAGTTGCGCGCCATCGTCGACGGGCAGGGGCTTTGCAGAGCCTTCCGCGAACAAGGCGCGGTCCCAAATTTGCCCCCAGATTACGGTACGTACCTTATGCTTCCGCACCAGCATGACGAGTTGCTGCGGCATGACACGGCATTCGCCATAATCGGCCTCATCTGACTGCTTGTTCGAAACGCCCGGTGCCGCGAGGCACGAAGGATAGGTTAGCAGCACGCCCGGGCCGAAACGCTTTGTCATCGCCTTTCGATAATGACCGGCGTGGCTATCGCCGAACAGTGCGAAGGGAATCGTAGTCGTTTCTGGGCCAATCGCAGTTGAAAATTCGATTCCCGGATGCAGTCCGTCGAGATACGCTGCTTCAGGGCCTGACGCGGGAATCAGCCATCGCAGGTATCCGGTAACGCCCGAGGCAGCGGGCAGCGCGAGGGCGCAGGCACATGCAGCGAGCAGCGCAGTCCGCCCAGTCAGCAGCCGCTTTTGCCGCACCGGCTGTTCAACCAAAAAGTATGAGGCCGCCCCCAAAGCCACCGAAGCCGTCACCAAACCCAGTTTGACGAGAAAGGGCAGAGGGCCGAACCACCCATATTGGGTCAGCACCAGCAGCGGTTGGTGCCACAGATAGGTACCGAAGCTGACCAGCCCCAGCCAAGTCAATGGTCGCAGGGACAGCAAGCGTCCCGCAGCATTGCCGGGTCCCGCATAAAGGATCACCAGCGCGGTACCAACGGTCGGCAGCAAAAACATCACGCCAGGTGCGGGCGTTTCCGGGCGGATCAGCCAAAAGCCCGTTACGATCAGGCTTAGCCCTGTCAGTG
>JAKFWB010000445.1 GCA_021732945.1 Porphyrobacter sp. | reverse complement strand
GCGCTGTCTGGCCTTGACGGGAAATTGAACCGAGAGCGCCAGCCTCGCAAGCAAAATCGGTATGGGAAATGCCACCGATCAGGGTGGCTTCATGGGCTGTTGCGGAGGGCAAATGACCAGGGGGGCTATCAAGTGGAGCGCGGACAAAAAAAGGCTGCGGGTAAACCCGCCGCCCATGTTCGGACACCCTCTCCAATGTCCGGCCCGTTTTCACGGGCAAGCTTGTCAGCTTACGGGCTAGGGCTATTCGCCGCCTTGGCCGGTAAGCAGTGCATCGCGGGCGTATGCCAGTTGCGCTTCGCTCTCTACCATATACGGAATCGGATTGACTGCAATACCCTCTACGCGCACTTCGTAATGGAGGTGCGGGCCCGTGGAACGGCCGGTCGATCCGACATAGCCGATCAGGTCGCCCTTCTTCACATTATCGCCCGCAGCAACCGCAAGGCGCGACAAGTGGGCGTAGCGGGTTTCCATCGAAGCACCGTGATTGACACTGACGTAGAGACCATAGCTCGAATACCAGTCAGCCCGGCCCACCACACCATCGGCGGTCGCATAGACCGGGGTTCCGGTTGAAGCGGCGAGATCGATTCCGGCGTGCTGGCGGCGTCCACCCAGCACCGGGTGATTGCGCATCCCGAACCCGCTGGTCAGCTGCGCACCGGCAAGCGGCATGCGCGATGGCACCGAAACACTGCGCTGCGGGATCGGCGATGAATAGGCAGTGACATCGTCTTCAACCACGCCAGACCCCAGCGTCGGGCTGGTGCGTTCAAGCGCGGTCCAACTGGTGAAGAGCGATTTGAAGCGCAGATCGCTATTGGCCAGGGCATCGCCTTCCGTTTCGCGCACAGGCTCAACAATGTCAGCGCTGGTGGCGGCGGAGTTGGCGGTGTTGGCAAAAGCAGGCGAGGCGGCGGAGATCACAAATGCAGCGCACGCCGACAAGGCGAGGTTTAACATGTGGCGCACGGCAAATTTCATAACTGACCCGGTTCCCGAAAGCGGCTTTTGCCGTTGGAATTATCCGGCACGTCTCCTGCGCGCCTTTGTTGCAATCTTGTTATCCGGGTGAGTCGTTAATGCGCAATCTCTGCATAGAAACCGCGCGACAAACCGGCTGCAAGACGCGCTGAGTCGTTGAACGGCGGCTTAATGGCCCCGTGAAAGTGCTGTTTCACAAGTGCCTGCCACAGAGATTCGGGCTCCGCATGCGCCATTTCGGCACAACGCAAAAAGTGCTTTGTGCCGAATCCGACGTGGCGGATTTCATCGTCAAGGATGCGGGTGAGAATTTTTGTGCCATTTTGATCACCCGCCGCGCGGACCCGATCCAGCGTCGCGGGAGTGACATCGAGGCCGCGCGCTTCGAGCACCATCGGCACCACGGCGAGCCGGGCGGCGACATCGTGGCGGGTGGCGTGCGCGGCTTCCCACAGCCCGGCGTGCGCAGGCAGCGCGCCGTAATGGCTGCCGAGCGATTCGAGTTTGCGAGCGAGCAGCGCGAAATGCATCGCTTCGTCGGCGGCAACATCGAGGAAATCGCTGACAAAGTCGCGCCCCATCGCTTCGCCGAATCGTCCGGCCATATCAAGCGCCAGATCAATCGCGACAAATTCGATATGCGCCAGCGCATGCCACAGGGCGATCCGGCCTTGCTCTGATCCGCCCTTGCGGCGCTTGGGCATCTGCCCCGGCGGCAGCAGCTCGGGCCGGTCCGGCCAGGCGGGCTGATCCGGCATGGCGGCGTCGAACCGCCATTCCAGCTTGCCCTGCCGCCAATCGCGCGCCGCCGCCCGCGCGGCAAAGCACTTGGCGCGCGGGTCTGCGGTCAGCAGCGCGGCGCGGATGGCGGCGGCGACGCTTGGCATCGGGGCGTTAGAGAGCCTTAGCTGCCGCCAAGACCTCTTCGGCGTGACCGGCGACCTTCACCTTGTCCCAGATGCGCGCGATTTTGCCGTCCGTGCCGACCAGATAGGTCGCGCGGACCATGCCCATGTAAGTCTTGCCGTACATCTGCTTCTCCGCCCACACGCCGAGCGCATCGGACAGGCCGCCTTCTTCCGCGTCGGTGGCGAGCGGGGCGGTGAGGCCATGCTTGGCGATGAACTTGGCGTGCTTCTTCGCCGGGTCCTTGCTGACACCGAGCAGCTTGGTGCCCGCTGCTGCGAAATCGGCCTGAAGCGCGGAAAAATCCTTGTTCTCGGTCGTGCAGCCGGGGGTGTCGTCCTTGGGATAGAAGAAGATCACCAGCTTCGATCCGGCAAAGTCCGACGGTTTGACGCTGCCGCCTTCGGGGGTTTCCATGGCGATATCGGGGATGGCGTCGCCGATGGTTGGGAAGTTGCTCATGATGGGTTCTCCTGTTCGCTTGGCAGAATGTCCGTGCCCAAGATTTGTTTCCACGCCTGCGCCACGCTCTGCCGCGCATCGGCGAAGGCTTCGAGCAGCGCGGGGTAGGTCGCAAACCCGCACGCCCGCGCCAGCGCCCTTGCTCCCGATGGCGGAGGTTCGCGGCCATCGGGGGCGAGCAACCGGCCTGCCACCAGCATCCGGCTCATCAGCGCGTGGGGTTCTGTGAGGTCAGCAGGAATCAGCCTGGCCGCGATCAGACCTGACAGCGCCACTGCCAGATCAGGGTCGAGCGCCTCAGGCGCGACCGCCGCGAGCGGGGCACCGTCCGCCGCTTCGCCCTTCAATTGCAGATAGTGGACGAGGAATTCCAGATCGACCAATCCGCCGCGCGCCAGCTTGGCATCGATCGGCCCGTCCGGCCGCTTGTGCTTCGCCATTTCAGCCCGCATGGCCAAGACCGCCTCGCGCAGGGCCGCGCGGTCGCGCGGGGCATGCAGCACTTCGGCGAGCACCGCTTCCAGCTCGGCGCGCGCAGGCGGCGAACCATAGAGCACCCGCGCGCGGGCCAGCGCCATATGCTCCCACGTCCACGCGGCCTCGCGCTGGTACTTGCCGAAAGCCTCGCAACTGACGGCGAGCGGCCCTTGATTGCCTTGCGGGCGCAGCCGCGTGTCGACCTCATACAGCGCGCCCTGCGCGGTCGGTACCGACAGCGCGGCGCTGACCCGGCTGGCGAGGCGGTTGTAATAGATCGTCCCGCCCAGCGGCCTTGGCCCGTCGGACTGCGCGGCGAAATCCCCAGTAAACAGGTAGACGATGTCGAGATCGGAAGCATGGGTCAGCGCCCCGCCGCCCAATCGCCCGAGCCCGAGGATCAGCAGTTCGCTGCCCGCAATCCGTCCGTGCTTGGCGGCGAATTCCGCCACCGTCGCATCGCTGGCGAGCGTCAGCGCAGCTTCAGCCGTGCGTGAGAGCCCGCGGGCAATCGCGAGCGGATCGGCCAGCCCTCCGATCAACTGGATGCCGAGCGCAAAGCGGATCTCGCCCGTGATCACCCGGATCGCATCGAGCAGCGCCTCGTAATCATCACGGATCGCCGCGCCGCGCATCCGCGCGATGATCGCAGGCACATCCCCCGGCAGGTCGAGCGCATCGCGATCAATCAGCGTGTCGAGCAGTTCAGGCTTGCGCGCCAATTCGTCCGACAGCGCCGGGGCAAGGGTGAGCGCGGCCACAAGGCGCCGGGTCAGATCAGGCCGCGCGTCGAGCAGGCGCGGCCTGATCTGACCCGGCGCCTTGTGGCCGCGCT
>JAKFWB010000306.1 GCA_021732945.1 Porphyrobacter sp. | reverse complement strand
ACCCGAGAAGTCGCCCGATTGCAATTCACGAGTTACCGCCCGCAGTTCATCAGCAGACGCTGGCGGAGAGGGCACATCGGTTGCGCTAGACAGGACAAGGGCAAGCGGCAGGGCGATCAGTTGCATTACAATCTCCTCGGTCTTGGATACTACCACAATGTCCCGCGATTCGAAAGGCTTCGCTCAAGCCCCGTGTTTGCGGGCAAGCTCCTGCATAGCTTGGAAGCGAAGGCGGATGTCTTCGAAGCGGGTGTGGCGGGGTGACGTCACGGTTTACGCAATCGCCCACCGATCACCACGCAAGGGCCGATCGAGCCGATAAAGACGAGGTGATACCAGAGCGGATAGTGCGACCAGGTCGGCTCGGTGAGGTGGTTGCTACCGCCGAGCAGCAATAGCACCGCAGCAGCGATAATGACCGCCAGGTAGTGGCTGCGCGCGATCGCAGCGACCACGGCTCCGCTTGCTACCAGCGCGACAGAGCTGACGCTGAGACGCATCAGCAACATGGCGGTCGTAAAGCTGCGGGAGGGAAAGGCGGCTGCATAAGCAGGCCAGACCGTCAGTGCGAGCTGGTTCATCGCGAAGGCGGCAATGGCGAAAAGGAGCACCCCGGCAAGTGCCGCAACGATGCGCCGAGCCATCAAGCCCCGTGCTTCCGCGACAGCTCCCGCATCGCATCGTCCAGCCCGTCGAGCGTCAGCGGATACATCCGGTCACCCACCAGCTGCTTGATCATCTTGGTCGACTGTGAATAGCCCCACTGCTTTTCCGGCACCGGGTTGAGCCACACGGTCGCGGGGTAGGTGTTCGCCACGCGCTGCAACCATACCGCGCCCGCTTCCTCGTTCATGTGCTCAACGCTGCCGCCCGGATGGGTGACTTCATAGGGGCTCATCGCCGCGTCGCCCACGAACACGATCTTGTAATCGTGGCCATATTTGTGGAGCACGTCCCAGGTCTTGGTGCGTTCCTGCCAGCGGCGCTTGTTGTCTTTCCACACGCCTTCATAAAGGCAGTTGTGGAAGTAGAAGAACTCCATGTTCTTGAATTCGGTCGTGGCGGCGCTGAACAGCTCCTCCACCAGCTTGATGAAGGGGTCCATCGATCCGCCGACGTCGAGGAACAGCAGCAGTTTGACGGCATTGCGCCGCTCTGCGCGCATGTGGATGTCGAGCCAGCCCTGCTTGGCCGTTCCTGCAATCGTGGCGTCAATATCAAGCTGGTCCTGCGCGCCCTCGCGGGCAAACCGCCGCAGCCGCCGCAGCGCCATCTTGATGTTGCGGGTGCCGAGTTCCTTGGTGTTGTCGAGGTTCTTGAACTCGCGCTTTTCCCAGACCTTGATCGCCTTGCCGTGCTTGGCCTCGCCGCCGATGCGCACGCCTTCGGGGTTGTAGCCCGAATTGCCGAAGGGCGAGGTGCCGCCGGTACTGACCCACTTGTTGCCGCCCTGGTGGCGCTTTTCCTGTTCTTCGAGGCGCTTCTTCAGCGTCTCCATGATCTCGTCCCAGTCGCCGAGCGACTTGATCGCTTCCATTTCCTCGGGCGTCAGGAATTTTTCGGCGACGGCCTTCAGCCAATCCTCAGGGATGTCGACCGGGTTTTGGCCGTAATCCGACATGATCCCCTTGAACACCTTGTGGAACACCTGATCGAACCGGTCGAGCAGGCCCTCATCCTTCACAAAGGTGGCGCGACTGAGGTAGTAGAACGCCTCGGGGCTCTGATCGATGACGTCACGATCAAGCGCCTCTAGCAACGTGAGGTGCTCCTTGAAACTGGCCCCGATCCCGGCAGCCCGCAGCTCGTCGATGAAATTGAAGAACATGGCAGGCTGCTTAACTCGCACCTGCGAGCCTGACCAGTCCTCTTTCTTGTGATGGGTTTGCAGGCGCGCTTAACCCTTCGCTTACCAACCTTGGTTAGCATTGCGCCGAACCAACAAAGGGCCGCACATCAATGCAACAGATCGCCATCGACACCGCCAATGCCAAGGCACTGGCGATGATCCCGGAAAGCTGCGGCGCAGTAACGGTGGGATGCACAGACGTGGCGGGCGTGGTCGAGGCGGTTATCGCTTCCTCAAAGACGCTGCGGAGCGAGCACGAGGCGTTGCGCGATACCGTCCGCGCGCTCGAAGCCGATCAAAGCAAGGTGGCCGAAGCCAGCGATGAAGCGCGGCTTCTCTCCGAGCGCGCAATCGAACGGCTGAATGAAGGCACGGCGCTGATCCAGTCATCACTTGGTCAGATCGCGGGTTTGATCGAACTGGTCGACACCCTCGGTCAGCATGTCACCAGCTTTTCCGCCGCGATGGAGCAGGTGCGCCGCTCTGCGCAGGATATCGATAACATCGCTGAGACGACGAATATCCTCGCCCTGAATGCCACCATCGAAGCGATGCGAGCCGGCGATGCGGGCCGCACCTTTGCGGTGGTGGCGGCCGAGGTGAAGAGCCTCGCCAATGATACCCGAAAGGCGACCGAGGAAATCGCCGCCACCATCGATGCGCTTGGCGGTGAGGCCGAGGTGGTGATCACCCGCATCGAAACCGGCGCCAAGGCCAGCGGCGAGGCGCGCGCCTCTGTTGCGCGGATCGAACACACAATCGCCAATGTCGGTTCGCTGGTCGAAGAAGTCGACAAGCAGAACGACGTCATCGCCCGTTCAACCGGCACGATAAGCGGCCATGTCGACAAGGTGCAGCGCGTGCTGACCAGCTATGATGCGGCCTCGCGCGCCAATGAAGACCGCCTCCACGGCGCGCATCGCAAGATGGAAGAGCTGGAGATTACCGCCAGCGAGATGTTCGACCGGATCGTGCAGGCGGGCCTCAGCCCTGAAGACAGCGCGATGGTGGCGCAGGCGCAGGAATTCGCCAAGGCGGTCACTGCGCACACTGAAGCCGCCCTGGCGTCAGGCGCGCTCGATATGGGATCGCTGTTTGATACGGATTACGTGCCGGTGCCGGGCACCAATCCGCAATTGTTCCGCACCCGGATGAGCAATTGGGCCCATGCCGAATGGCGCCCGTTCCTCGACCGCGCCAAGGTGGGCGACAGCCGTGTGCTGGCAGCGGCCTGCACCGATCTCAACGGCTTCCTGCCGACCCACCTCACCGAACGTTCGCGCGCCCCGACCGGCGATCTGGCGCATGACACCAAATATTGCCGCAACGGGCGGTTAATGTTCGAAGCCATCGACCGCAAGGCCAAGGAGAGCTCTGCGCCCTACATGATGGCGGTGTACCGCCAGGAAGGCGACGGCGCGAGCTATGTCGTGGTACGCAACGTCTATGTCCCGTTGGTGCTGGGCGGACGGCGTTGGGGCGATTTTGAGCTGGCTTATGCGTTCGACTGACAATTGTTGAGTCCCGCCAAACCCTTGCCGGGTTAGCTGCCACCGACTAACCGTTAACCATTATGGCGAGCGGAGGTGGGCGTTGGGGCGATCGTGGCTCATGGGTTTCTGGCTGCTGGCAGCTGCGCTGCTGACGTCGGCCTGTGTCCCGGACGCCCAGGGCGCGGGGCCTGCTCAGACCGAGGTCGGCCTTGGTCAAGGGCAACCGGCCGCCGCCGCGCCTGCGCCAATCCCCGAACCGCCGCCGACCAAGCAGGTTGGCGAAGTGCTTTAACACGGGGTCCTTATCACCGTCAGCCTCGCCTCGCAAC
>JAKFWB010000072.1 GCA_021732945.1 Porphyrobacter sp. | reverse complement strand
GCAGGGTCCAGGTTCTGGCCTCGAGATCGATCTCCGACCAATCCATCTCCGCAACCTCTTGTCGCCGCTGCATTGTCAGTAGAAGCAGGCGCACAAATGGACCCCAGGGCCAACTGGCCTGCCCTGGCTTGCCACAGGCAGATCAGTTCCTCCTGCCCCAGCACCCTGCGACGGGACGGGCAGGCTTTGGGCGCTTTCATCCCTGCCAGCGGTGAGATGTCGATGTCCTCGCGATCTACCGCCCAATTGAACAATTTGCGCACCAGCGAATGGATCACCTTGCGGCTGCCCGGGCGGTCAGCATAGTCGTCCATCAGCTTGACCATATCGGCGCGTTTGAGCGCCGTCAGCGCCTTCGTGCCCCAGCGCGGCTTGAAAACATTCTCCAGGATCCGCTGTTGCTCCGGCCAGGTGTCCGGCCAGTTCGACTGCAGGTAAAGCTCGACGAACTGGTCGCAATAGGAGGAGAAGTTGAGCATCTTCTCGCGGCGTTTTGCGTTCCGCGCCTCTTCAACAGGATCAACTCCTTGCCGCACGAGCATAACAAGGCGCTCGGCCTCCTTGCGTGCTGTCTGCGGCGTCCATGGACTGCCATGAATACCGATCGTCGTGCGGCGCGCTGGTCCGCCGTTGACCCGGTATTGCAGCACATAGGATTTGACACCCTTGGGGGTGACCCGGAGGCCAAAACCCCGAAGGCCGCTATCCCAGTTATAGACATCGCGTCCGGGACATGGTTTTGATGCCTCGACCGTGCGGATAGTGATCGACTGATTGGCCATACTTCATACGCCCACGTAATCGCCACGTAATCATTTGTCGGAAAACCGTGGCGTAGGTTAAGGTAATCCACGGCGGATTTATTCCAACCGCTTCAAGACCTTAAGCGTAGTATGGAGCACTGTGGCGTAGCATCAGAAAGGTTGCTAGAGGCACTTTGTAATCAGGGGGCCGCGGGTTCGAATCCTGCAGCCGGCACCAGTTTTTGCAACAGAAACCAGTCCGGGGGACGGGTTTCGGCGAAAGCTTCCGAGCGCAAGCGACGGGTTCTCTTTTTAAACCGTCATCGACATCCCGCGGTAAATCCGTGCGCGGTAGCGCGAATCCTCTGCGTCCGGCAGCGGCGCGCCGACCAGCAGCACAGCGCGGGCAAAGCGGCGCACCTCTTCCAGATGCTCGTCGAGATCGCGCGGCTCTTCGGATTGCACGCGGCGGGTGAGGTTGATCTGGTTGACCGGCACATCATGGACCAGCCGCTCGTTCTCCACCGCAAGCGTCGCGGTGAAAGCGTGGAGCGTGGTCTTGATGAAGTTCGCCAGCGCGAAGGCCGGAGACTTGTCGCCCATTGGCACATCGGGCGAGGTCAGCACCAGCTGGCAATCATCATAGAGCGATGCGCGGCGCGATACGCGGAAGTGGTGGGTGAGGTTATCGGCCACCACGGTGCGGAATTCGTCGGGCGTGAGGGGATCGTCCTGCCCAAACAGCTTGCCCGGCAGCGCGGCGAACGGCGTGGAGAGGATCGTGGTCGGCTTGCCCCATTGGATCAACGCCTCGTCCATCGCCGCCTCGATATCGCCCGACACGACCAGCGAGGTCAGCGATTGCGCCACATCCTCTTCAAGCTGCGCCTTGATTGCATCGAAGCCTGCGGCGGTGCGGCTGACCAGCACCACATTGGCAACGTGGCAATCCTCGATAAAGGCGCGGGCGGTTTCGGCGAGGTAATCGGTCAGGTGCTCGCCGATGATCCAGACGGTTTTACCGCGCATCTGGTCGAGCCGCTCCTGCTTGGGACTGCCGAACAGCTCGCGCTCGGTGGTCGAGCGTTCCACTGACAGCCCGCCCGAAGGCATGAAGGTCTCGCCCGAAACGGCGCGGTCAGCAAGGAAGAACACCGTGGCCTGCGCAACATCATGCTCGGTCGGCATTTTGCCGAGATAGAGTTTCGACAGCACCCCGGTGCCGACCTTCTTGGCCTCGACCGCAATCTTGTCGGCTGGCAGAAACGGCACGTCTTCGGGCGGCGCGCGCATAAGCCAGTCGGCGTCGGCTTCGGGGGTGGCGGGGCGATCAGCCCATTCGGGCGCATCAAGGAAGTATCCGCCCTGCCGCAGCCGCCCGATCAATCCGGCGGCGATTTGCGGGGTGAGGAGGTATTGATCCCAGCTGCACGCCCCGTCGCCTTCGCGCGCGCAGGCCAGCGCCAGCTCACGCAATTCGTGCGGGTTGTTGGTATCGTGGCTCATCTTGGTGGTGTCGTTGCGGGCCAGCCGCGCCAGCAGCGCCTCAACCCGCACCCCGCGCCGCAGCGCCTTGATGCTTGCTGCGTGGACCGCGTTGAGGCGCTTGTTCTCAAGGATCAGCTTGCCCCGCCGTTCGAACAATCCGGGCTTGCCGCCGGTGCCCGAAAGGCGATCCCCATCGACCGGGCCGGGCGCAATCGCGTTGAACTGCACTTCGGGGCCAAGATAGCGCGCCATGCTCTCGACCATCGCGCGCTGCCCGGCTTTGCTGACGGCGTAATCGGCGCGGTTCGGGTAAGCGACCGCGAGATACTTCTCCCCGCCGAAATAGGACGAGACGTTGAGGATGTACCCGGACCCTTGCGCCTTCATCAGCGGCGCGACGTGGTGCATTAGGAAGTAGTTCGACACGAGGTTGGCATCGAGCGTGTAGTTCCAGGCGTCGACCCCCATGTCGACCACCATGTCCTCCGCGCCTGCGACGCCTGCATTGTTGATGAGGTAATCGATCCGCCCGAAGGCCTTCAGCGTCGCGTCAACCGCGCCCTTGAGGCTTTCGAAATTGCTGACGTCCACGTTGGCGAGGGTCTGCACCCGCCGCTCCACACCGGCAAATCCGATATCCTCCAACTCGCTGACAATCCGCGCGCGGGCCGCCGCTAGTTCGCTTTCGCGCCGGGCGACCATCATCACCTTGCCGCCAGCAAGCGCTAACAACCGTGCAACTTGCCCGCCAATACCCGCCGATCCCCCGGTGATAAGCGCGACTTTACCCAGATGCAGCCCGGTGATGTTCTCCGAGAAGCCTGGCATGGCTTTGCGCGCGCCGGTCGCCTCGCCGATATTGCCGGGGACGTAGAGCGTGATCTCACCGAGCTTGCTTTCCTTCAGCAGAATGCGCGCGGCGTGGCCTGCGGTGAAGCGGATATTCTCCGCCTCGGTGTTGGTGAAGCGGACGATCTGATTGCCCCACTCCGCTTGCCGACGACGCCCATGCGCGGTGTCGATTGCGGATTCGTCGCGCCAGATGCGGATCAGCTGTTCGGTCGCGGCGCGCAGGATGTGAGCGTAGATATCGCCCTTGCCGTCGCTGGCGTGGCTTACGAAGACAAAGCGCGGCGGTTGGAGCAGGTTGTCGTGCCGCTTCCAATACCGGCTCAGCGTGCGCGCGAGCGCCATGTTGCCCGCCAGCTCGGAGTCCATCAGGGCTTCGACCACGCTGTCATCGGCCTCAGTGACAGGCCCAGTCAGCTCGCCCGCGCTCAGCATCGGCAGGAACAAGGCGCCGCTGATCGGCGTGCCGCGCATGGTGTAATCATCCAGCGCGGCTTCCATCGCGGCCGGATCCTTGCGGTTGAAGCGGATGATGGTGAGATCGCCTTCCAACCCCATAGCATTGCAGCGCTTTTCGGTAATCGCGACATCGGCGGCCC
>JAKFWB010000493.1 GCA_021732945.1 Porphyrobacter sp. | reverse complement strand
CGGGCGTCACCACGACCACCCAGATCGGTGCGAACGGGGCAAATCAGGTGCTGCAGGCCCGCCAGATTGCGGCGCAGAACGTCTCGCAGACTTTGACCAACATCGCCCAGGAGGCGCTGAAGAACTCGATCAACATCCCGCCCACGATCCATCTCGACCAGGGCACGCGCATCACGGTGTTTGTGCGGCGCGATCTCGATTTTGCCGCGCTCTACCCCGACCCGGTCAAGGAAGCGCTGAGGGAGCTTAAGCGTGAACGCAATCAGCCTGCAGCGACCCGTCTTCCTCGATAGGGCGCTCGGACCTTTGCGGCCCTGGCTCGACGACGATCAGGTCGTCGAAATCTGCGCCAATGGTCCCGGAGAAATTTTTGTCGAGCGCTTCGGGCAGGCCGCGATGGAGCGCCACGACCTGCCGGAGCTGACAGCCGCCGCGATCCGCCATCTCAACGAGCGCGTCGCCGGACATTCCGGCCAAAGCGTCAATGAGGAGCACCCGCTGCTCTCGGCAGCGTTGGCAACCGGGGAGCGGTTTCAGGGTGTGCTGCCGCCGGCGACGACAGGCGGCGGCGCCTTCGCCATCCGCAAGCAGGTGATCAAGGAGATGGGGCTTGGCGATTATCGCAAGCTCGGCTCCTTCGATCAGGTCAAGGTCGCGACCGCAGGCGAATTCTCCGACGTCGATCGGAAGCTCTGCGCGCTTCTCGACGGCGGCAAGATTGAGGACTTCATTCGGCTGGCGGTCATCAATCGCTATTCGATCCTGCTCGCCGGCGGCACCTCGTCGGGCAAGACCACCTTCCTGAATGCGATCCTGAAAGAGGTGCCCGTCGACGACCGCATCATCACCATCGAGGATACGCGCGAGGTCCGGCCGATCCAGGCCAATCATCTGGCGCTCGTCGCGTCCAAGGGTGATCAGGGCGAGGCCCGCGTGACGGTCGAGACCCTGTTGCAGGCCTCGATGCGGCTGCGACCCGATCGCATCTTCCTCGGCGAGATCCGCGGGCCGGAAGCCTATTCCTTCCTGCGCGCCATCAACACCGGACATCCCGGCTCCATCACCACGGTCCATGCCGATAGTCCGCAGGGCGCTTTCGAGCAGCTCGCCCTGATGGTGATGCAGGCAGGGCTGGGTTTGAGGCGCGACGAAATCGTCGCCTATATCCAGTCCGTCCTGCCGATCGTCATTCAGCAGACAAAAATCGGCGGCTGGCGCGGCACGTCCACAATCTACTTTTCGCGCATGGCGGAATGGCAGGCGAGCCGCAAGCGGCGGGGAGGCAGCCGTGCTGCGCGTCCATCTCTATAAGGCAGGCGTCGCCGTTTTTGCGCTGCTCGCCTTCTTCCTGCTCTGGAGCCTGGCCTACGAACTCGTCGTCGCCTGGCGCTGGGCGCCGTCTCGGTTTCCAAGCGAAGGGGCCAATCGCTGGGCGCTGTTTCGGATGCAGAACGCCGATCGCTCGGCGGGCTTTGCCCTGATCGCCTGGAACCATTTTCAGGCGCGGCTGTCCTATCCGGCTACGCAAGGCGAAGCGCTGATCCGCGCCGGGATCGCGGCCGGCGGCGTTGTCGCGCTCGGGCTGGGCGGCTGGCTTTTCGGTCACATAAACCGCCGGCAGATGCCCTTTGGCGCGGCCCGCTTCGGCACCCTACTCGAGGCGGCGAAGCAGGGCCTGACCGGAAAGCAGGGCATCATTCTTGGCACAATGGGCGGCGTCACGATCCGGTCCGACGAGCCTGCTCACATTCTCGTCGTTGGGCCATCGCGCTCGGGAAAGGGCACCGGCTTCGTCCTGCCCAATGGGTATCTCTGGCACGGCTCGGCCGTGTTCTTCGATCCCAAGCGTGAGAATTTCGAGGCGCTCGCCGGCCATCGCGAGCGGATGGGCAACGAGGTCTTCATGTTCTCGCCGGGGTCACGCGACACCCATCGCTACAACCCGCTCGACTTCGTCCGCCGAGACGAGCTGATGGCGACCGACTGCCTCGTCGTCGCCTCCTTCATCATGCCCGAAAAGACTGACGACACCTGGGCAGGCGCCGGCCGCCTCCTGCTCTCGGCGCTGATCGGTTACGTGCTGAGTTCGCCGCTGACCGCCCAAGCTAAGCACATGCGCTCGGTTGCGCGCATGACCACCACCGGCAAGGACATCTCGTCGGTCCTGCGCGCCATCGTCGAAACCGAAAAATCGCACCTGCCGAGCTGGATCACCGACAACTTCAATCAATACATCGCGCTCGAGCCGGAAACCCGAAACTCGGCCGTCTTCAATCTGAACATGGCGATGTCGCTTTGGAACAACGGGCTGATTGCGGCGGCCACCGAGACATCGGATTTCGACATCCGCGAACTGCGCCGCACGCCGATGACGATTTTCATCGGCTGCACGATCGCCGAGCTCGCGATCTTTCGGCCGCTGATCCGCATCCTGTTCCAGCAGATCCACGACATGCTGATGGCGCGACTGCCCGGGCGCGATGAGCCGCATCAGGTGCTGGTGATGCTCGACGAGTTCTACCATGTCGGGCGCATGGACGCGCTGATCTCAAAAATCACGATCAGCGCCGGTTACGGCTTCCGAATGTGCCTGATCCTGCAGGACCTCGCGCAACTCGACGAGCTCTATGGCAAGAACACTCGGATCACGACGGTCTCGGGTTCCCAAATCAAGCTGTTCATCCAGATCAACGATCTCGAGACGTCGGAGTTTGTTTCTGAAATGCTCGGGGATACCACCCAGGTTTACAAAACGCCGGTGACCCGGCCGGGGCAGGGGCTGTTCGCGCCGCGCACCTGGGCGCCGCACTACACCTCCCGGCCGCTGCGTTCGCCCGTCGAGCTTCGGGAGATGTCGGCGCGGACCGCGATCCTGATGGTCAAGAATTCGAGGTCCTTCGAGGTTACGAAGATCCGGCACTACCGGGATCCGCCCTATCGGCGGTATCAACGCTTATTGGCGAGCGCTCCGGTGTTGCCGACTTTGATGGCCTGGATCGATGAGCCTACTGCCGCAGAGCAACACGCACTCGCATCTCCCGCTCCGCTTGGCGAGCGACGGTGCGTGGCTTCCAAAACAGACGAAACTTGGTCTCCATCGTCGCGTCGACAGGCTGAGACTTCAGGAGTAGAAACGCCCGACGATGTCACTGCGGTGGCCGAGCCGATGCTGCAGGCCGCAATGCCAGTACAAACGCGGTCACGACGACCATTATCGCTTAGCAGCCCCAGAACCGAACTCCAGGGAGAAAGCTGCAATCTGCGTCACGTTCTGTGGGGGACCGAAGTCACACAGACAGCGGGATTTGGCGAGATGATGGCTAGCTTGAGCGCCTGCAGCTCGGACGATGTAAAGCTTTCAAATGCACGTTCAATTTTGAGTCTACTCGAACAAAATTTCGGCGACGATGACAAACGAGAAGCCTAAAAACATATTTATGGATTTCCGAAATCGATATCCGGATACTCGCCGCCAACCTTGATCTAGTTCCATAATCTTCCTTATACGGACCTAAATTCCACATACTTAGATCGCCTTGAAACACCCGTTGGGCTAGAGCATGCTGATTTTCAGCGGAATCGGGATTCGCAAATCGGTCGGGATGTGATTCAAGCTGTCTGCCGGGAGAAGGCGGCCGGCAGGAATGACACGACCTTACTCCGAGGATCTGCGCGAGCGAG
>JAKFWB010000494.1 GCA_021732945.1 Porphyrobacter sp. | reverse complement strand
GACCAACCTCGTCGCCATTGCGCGCACGGTCGCGCAGGTATGGCGGCATGACAAGATGGCCAATGAAGCCGCTGAAATCGGGCGGATGGGCGCTGAATTGTATACCCGGCTTTAGGTCGCAGCGCAGCATTTGAAGCGCGTCGGTGGCGGGCTCGAAAGCGCGGTCAACAACTACAACAAGTTCGTCTGCAGCTTCGAACGCAACGTGCTGTCATCGGGGCGCAGGCTGGCGGAAAAGGGCGTCGATATCGGCAAGCAGGCGATTGAAGATGTGCCGCTGGTGGAAAGCGCTCCACGCTACAATGCGGCTGATGTTGCATCGCTTGAAGCATCTGATAATAATGGCGAAAGCGACAGGCGCGACGCTGCGGAGTAGAGTGGATGAGTGACGGCAGTAGAGGCTGGCAACTGGCACAAGTCAATATCGGCAAAATGATCGCGCCCAAGGGCGAACCGGGCGTGCAACCTTTCTTCTATGCGCTCGACCGGATCAATGCCATCGCCGATGCCACGCCCGGCTTCGTCTGGCGGCTCCAAAGCGACACCGGCAACGCCACTGACTTCGAAGTCGCCTCCGCCGATCCGTTGCTGCTGGTCAACATGTCGGTGTGGCAGGATGCGGCAAGCCTGTTCGACTTCGTCTACCGCTCGGCCCACACGCCCGAAATGGCGCGGCGGCGCGAGTACTTCCACCGCTTCGAAGGCGCCTTTCAGGCGCTGTGGTGGGTGCCCGAAGGCCACCGGCCAAGCATCGACGAAGGCCTTTCGCGCCTGTGGATGCTTGATCGATACGGCCCGACGCCCCAAGCCTTTACGTTCAAGGCGCGCTTTCCGGAGCCGGGTCTTGCCGATCCGCCAGTCGACATGAAGCCTGACCCGTGGTGCATGGGCAGCGCGTGAGGCGAGGCTTTCCTACACGCCCCCCTGCGCGCCATGATCACGCCCGGCTCTTTCCCACTGTCTGCTCCTTCCCACCAGTCAGCCGCATCTGTCGGTCCGCCGAGGCAAAGGCGCGCGCCGATTTTTTTCCGATACCGCAATGTGTAAACTTTGCTTTATCGTCATAACCATATGAAGATCATGGAGAAATGACGCCAAACCCCGCTTGACACCCTGTCAGGATTGTCAACTTTGGGGGTCCAGCCCCGCCAGCATCTCATAAGCCAGCACTGCCCCCGCCACCGCAGCATTGAGCGAATCCGCGCGGCCCCGCATCGGCATGGTGACGCGCAGGTCGCAGGCCATCTCGTAATCCTCGGGCAAGCCCTGCGATTCGTTACCGACCAGAATGAAGCACGGCGCAGCGTAAGGCGCGCCGCGATAGGGCACCGCGTCGCGCAAACTCGCGGCGACCAACTGGCCCGCGTCCTCACGCAGCCACGGCAGAAATTCCTCCCACCGCGCCTGCGCCACCCCAACGGTGAACACCGCGCCCATGCTGGCGCGCACGGCCTCGGCGCTGAAGGGATCGGCGCAGTCGTCGATCAGGATCAGCCCGCCCGCGCCCACCGCGTCGCAGGTGCGCAGCATCGTGCCGAGATTGCCCGGATCGCGCAAAGCCTGCGCCACCAGCCAGATCGGCGCGGCACTGCGGTCGAGCGTCGACAGCGACGTGTCCCATTCGTCGAATACGCCCGTGACGCTCTGGGCGTTGTCCTTGCCAGTGATCTTTGAGAGAATGTCGGGGGTGGTCTCGATCACCTCGCCGCCGGCCGCCACAACATCCGCTTCAAGCCGCGCCAGCAGCGAATGTTCGCGCCCCTCGGCCATCACCAGCGTTTGCGGCACCCGGCCCGAGGCGCGCGCATCTTCCAGCAGCCGCAGCCCCTCGACCAGAAACTGCCCCGCACGCTTGCGATGCTTCTTGTCACGCAAGCTGCGCAGGTATTTGACGGTCGGGTTGGAAAAGCCGGTGATCTGTTTGCGCATGGGCATCCGCCGCTGATGGCCTGTCAGCCCCGCGTCAATCCTCGCCAAAGCCGCCCGCGACCAGCGCCACGAGCTCGGCCAGCACCGCCTCGGCATTGTCGCCGTCCACTACCACTTCGACCGTATCGCCCTTGGCCGCGCCCAGCATCATCAGGCCAAGGATCGATCCCCCAGCTGCGCTGTGCGGGGCCTTGCTGACGGTCACCTTCACCCCTTCGGGCAGCACCGCGACTGCACCAACAAACTTCGCGCTCGCCCGCGCGTGCAGCCCGCGCTGGTTGACGATCACCACGCTTTGCCGTGCTTCCCCCACGCAGCCTGCGCCTTAGGCCTTGGCCCGCACGGGCGCGGTTTCCTGCCCCAGCAATTCGCTGGCAATGGTTATGTAATTGCGCCCCGCCATTTGCGCCGCATGCACCGCCGCGGTGACATCCATCGCCTTGCGCGCCCCGGCCAGCCGGATCAGCATTGGCAGGTTGATACCCGCAATCACCTCGATCCGCCCGGCTTCGAGCAGCGAGATCGCCAGGTTGGACGGTGTGCCGCCGAACAGATCGGTGAGGATGATCACGCCGCCGCCGCTATCCACCGCTGTAATTGCATCGGCAATATCGGCGCGGCGCTGTTCCATATCGTCGCTGGGGCCAATGCACACGGTGACGATCCCGTCCTGCGGGCCGACGACGTGTTCCATCGCCTCGACGAACTGGTCTGCGAGGCGACCGTGTGTAACCAGGATCAAGCCGATCATGTCTTAAATTGGGTCCGTTAACTGCCCGCCGGGGCGTGGGGCTTACGCTCTTGAAACGATCTGGCAAGGCCAGTTAGTCCCGGGCCAAAATTCAGCGCCGATCCCGTTCGATCTCGTCCGCCGCACGTGAGCCCAGGTTACGGTGCCGGACAGTGGGCGAAAATCCGCTGGCGCGCAAGCTTTCTGCCATCCGTTCGGCGGTGTAGACCGACCGGTGTCTCCCGCCGGTACAGCCGAAAGCGACGTGGACATAGGGTTTGCCTTGCGCCTGATAGCGCGGCAACAGCACCAGCAGCAGATCGCGAATCCGCCCAAAAGCGTCAGCAAAAGCGGGGTCCGTTTCGATATGCGCGCCCACGGGTTGATCCTGCCCGGTCAATTCGCGCAAGCCCGGCACCCAGTGCGGGTTATCGAGAAACCGCATGTCGAACACCAGATCGGCCAGCGGCGGCATGCCGCGCGCAAAGCCGAAGCTGGACAGAGTCAGCGTCATCGCGGCCGCGCCGCCATCATCAGCGAACAGGGTACGCACCTGGCCTTGCAAGTCGTTGCTGGTCATCGATGATGTGTCAATCACCACCTCCGCCCAGCGGCGCAGCGGCTCCAGCAATTCGCGCTCGGCCGCAATCCCTTCCATCACCGGGCGCCCGGCAGCCATCGGGTGGCGGCGGCGGGTTTCATTGAAGCGCCGTTCCAATTCGCCGCCCGCGCAATCGAGGAACAGGAAGGTCAGCGCAAGGTCAGGCCGTTCGCTGAGTTCCTTCACCAGCGCGATAATATCGGCAGGCACAAAGCCGCGGGTGCGCGAATCGAACCCGATGGCGAGCCGCCCTCGCGGTTCTTCCGATTTGGCGACCAACCGCTTCAACAACCGCACCGGGAAATTGTCGATCGTCTCCCAGCCCAGATCTTCGAGCACGGCCAGCGCGGTGGATTTGCCTGCGCCGGAAAGGCCGGTCACCAGCAGCAGCTGCTGATTTGGCGGGGAATGCGTGGAAGGT
>JAKFWB010000398.1 GCA_021732945.1 Porphyrobacter sp. | reverse complement strand
CGGCGTGCTCGACTGGGAGATCGCCCATTTCGGGGACCGCCACGAAGACTTGGCCTTCGGCTGCATGGCGGTGTGGCGCTTCGCCCGCTACGACCGGCCCGCGCTGGGCCTGGGGAACATCGAGGATTACATCGCCGCCTACGAGGCCGAGGCGGGGGTAACCATCGACCCGGCGCGGTTCCGCTTCTGGACAATCTACCGCACCGTCTGGTGGGCGCTCGGCTGCCTCAAGATGGCGGCGCAATGGCGTTCGGGCGCGGACCGGATGCTGGAACGCGTGGTGATCTCGCGCCGGACGAGCGAGCAGGAACTCGACCTGCTGCTGCTGCTGGAGGAGGATGCGCCGGAGGCGGAGCGCAAACCTATCCGGAACGCCACGGTGTTTGGGGATGGATCAGGCGAAGCGACCGAGGCAGAGTTGGCCGAGGCCGTAAGCGAGTGGTTGGGCACAATCAAAGATCGGTTGGAGGGGCATGACCGCTTCCAGCTTGCAGTCGCTCGCAATGCCTTAGGAGTTATCGCTCGCGAGTATAGGCAACCCACTTGGAATTCGGTCCCGGGGATGAGTGCCGAGATTCTATCTGGCGAAATTTCGCCATTCGAAGATCCCGGCCTGCTCGCTGAGTTTCGCAGATACGCGCTTACGAAAGTTTCGAATGATTCCCCAAAGTATCCTGCGCTCGCTGAGGCATGGGACAAGTGGACCGGAGAGGAATAACCCATGGACTTCGCCATCCACGCCGACCTTCAGGCTTACCTGAACGAACTCGACGCCTTCATCGCCGCCGAGATCAAGCCGCTCGAAGCGCAGGACGACAACATCCGCTTCTTCGACCACCGCCGCGAATATGCGCGGACGGACTTCGAAGGCGGCGGCTTGCCCCGGCACGAGTGGGAGGAACTGCTCAAGGAAGTCACCCGCCGCTCGGACAAAGCGGGCCATTGGCGCTTCTCCGCCCCCAAGCGCTATGGCGGGAAGGACGGCAGCAACCTCTGGATGGCGGTGATCCGCGAGTATTTTGCGCATCAGGGCCTCGGCCTGCACAATGATCTCCAGAACGAACATTCCATCGTCGGCAACTTCCCCTTCGTCGCCATGTTCGACCAGTGGGGCACCGAGGAGCAAAAGCAGGAATTCATCACCGGCGGGTTTGAACGCACCCGCCGCGTCGCCTTTGGCCTGACCGAACCCGACCACGGCTCCGACGCCACGCACATGGAGACGGTCGCGGTGCGCGAGACCCGCGACGGGGTCGACGGCTGGCTCATCAACGGCGAGAAGATGTGGATCACCGGCATGCACGTCGCCACCCATTGCGCGATGTTCGCGCGCACCAGCGGCAAGGCGGGCGATGCCAGCGGGATCACCTGCTTCCTCGTCCCCAACCCCACCGAGGGTCTTAAAATCGAGGAGTGGCTGTGGACCTTCAACATGCCCACCGATCACCCGCGCCTCAGCGTCACCAATGTCTGGGTGCCGGACTCTGCGATCCTCGGCGTCGAAGGCCGCGGCCTCGCGCTGGCGCAGAGCTTCGTCCACCAGAACCGCATCCGGCAGGCGGCGAGCAGCTGCGGCGCGGCGCTCTATTGCATTGATGAAAGCGTCAAATACGCGCGGGAACGCAAGCCCTTCGGCGAGGAGCTGGCGCGCAATCAGGCGATCCAGTTCCCGCTGGTGGAGCTGGCGACGCAGGCGGAGATGCTGCGCCTGCTGATCTTCAAGACCGCGTGGGAGATGGATAACATGCCCCACGAACAGATTGAACGCACCATCTCCGACAAGGTCTCGATGTGCAATTACTGGGCGAACCGGCTGGTGTGCGAGGCGGCGGACCGGGCGATGCAGGTCCACGGCGGCATCGGCTATTCGCGCCACAAGCCGTTCGAACACATCTACCGCCACCACCGCCGCTACCGCATCACCGAGGGCAGCGAGGAAATCCAGATGCGCAAGGTGGGGGCGTACCTGTTCGGCTATCTCGGGCCGAAGCGGGGGATGTTTTCCTGAATCATTGCGAGTCCCCGCGAAGGCGGGGACCTCATGACATTGTGTGCCAGCCCGCCTGAGGTCCCCGCCTGCGCGGGGACTCGCAAACGCCCTAGCAATATCCTTTCGCGCCGCTAGTCTCCCGCGCCAACAGAGGAGACATAATCATGCGCCATATCGCCGCCGCCCTGCTCGCCGGGGCCGCCTGCATTGCCACCCTGAGCGCCACTCCACTTGCCGCGCAGTCGAAGGGCAAGGCCGCCAAAAAGGACGAGGCCGCGTGGAGCGTCGACGCGCCCAAGGGTGCAGTGATCAAGCAGGTGCCGATCAAGACCTCCGAAGGCACCTGGATGGATGTCGATGTGTCGCCCGACGGGCAGACCATCGCCTTTACGCTGCTCGGCGATATTTACATCATGCCGATCACTGGCGGCACACCCAAACGGATTGCCGAGGGCCTCGCTTGGGATGTGCAGCCACGTTTCTCGCCCGATGGCGCGCGCATCGCCTTCACCTCGGATCGCGGCGGCGGCGATAACATCTGGGTGATGAACGCCGATGGCAGCGACAAGCGGCAGGTGACCAAGGAGGACTTCCGCCTGCTCAACCAGCCCGCATGGTCGCCCGATGGGCGCTTCATTGCTGCCAAGAAGCACTTCACAACCGAACGCAGCGCGGGGACGGGCGAAATCTGGATGTACCACGTCAGCGGCGGCGGCGGGGTGCAAGTGGTCGAGCGCGCCAATGAGGCCTTGCAAAAGGAACTCGGCGAGCCGGTCTTCGCCCCCGATGGCAGCGCAATCTACTACACCCGCAATACCACGCCGGGGAACAGCTTCGAATACGCGCAGGATTCCAACGCGGGCATCTTCGCCATCGAGCGCCACGAACTTGCCACTGGCGAAGTGACCACGGCGGTCAGTGGCTATGGCGGCGCGGTGCGGCCGGCACCCTCCCCCGATGGCAAGGAAATCGCTTTCGTCCGGCGCGACAAGGATCGCAGCCAGCTGTGGGTCAAGGAAATCGCCAGCGGCCGCGAACGGATGATCTACGGCGCGCTCGACCTTGACGTGCAGGAAACCTGGGCGGTGACCGGGGTGTACCCCAATATCGACTGGACGCCCGACAGCGCGGGAATCGTGTTCTGGGCGGGCGGCAAGCTCAACCGCGTGGGCCGCGATGGCAGCGGCCATGCGGTGATCCCCTTCGCCATCAACGACACGCGCGGGGTGGCCGATGCGCCGCATCCAGTGATTACAGTCGCGCCCGATAGCTTCACCACCACCATGCCGCGTTTCGCCACGCTCAGCCCCGATGGGACGCGGGTCGTGTTTGAAAGCCTTGGCAAGCTTTATGGCAAGTCGGCGCGCGGCAAGGATGCACCCGCGCCGCTGACTGGCGACAGCGCAGATGCGCTCGAAGCCTTCCCCGCCTTCAGCCGCGATGGCAGCCAATTGGCCTATGTGCGCTGGAACGATGCCACCCTCGGCGAGATCGTGATCGCGGATGCCAGCGGCCAGAACCGCCGGGTGCTGACCGGGCCGGGCCATTTCGGCAACATCGCCTTCTCCCCCGATGGCACCATGATCGCCTTCGAAAAGCGCGAGGGCGGATACCTGACCGCGCCTGATTTCTCGGAAGGCGCGGGGATTTACGTGATGCCGGTCAGCGGCGGCGAGCCGCGCCTGGTGACCCGC
>JAKFWB010000290.1 GCA_021732945.1 Porphyrobacter sp. | reverse complement strand
CGCAGCGCGAACCTTCGATGCCCTGATCGACGCCATCGGCGATATCTGCCGCCTCTATCTTCCCAGCGAATGCCAAAACTACTTTAAGGCAGCAGGATATGGGTCAGATTAACAGCACGATGCTTTAAGCTCGTAGGACTTGCGCCGTTCGGCCCGGCTGTCTCCGCTGCCAAGATCGGGAAAGGGCGCGGTGTGCGGCGGTGGTTGGTTGGGATTGGGCGCAGATGATTGCGACAGCGTCGGGCTTGCCAGCAATGCCGCCCAAAACCCTGCGATGATCGCGCCCCTGTTCATGGAGCGCCAAGCTGCCCGTGCAGGTGACGCTGGTCAAGCGCCAAGGCCTATCCCAAAAGCCGCGCTGCAATCTGCCGCAGGCTCAACCCCAGCAGCCGCTTGTATTCGACCGTCTTCGTGAACCAGTACCCGGCAAAGGCGAAAATCGCCGCTGCTTCGATCCAGTAGACCGTGTGGCCGCAATCACGCCCATCGAACAGATGCACCGCCCAGGCGAGCAAAGGCAGGCCGATCATGGCGCATCCGGCGCCATTATAGGCGCGGCTGAACCGTTCGCGCAGTGGCGGCCACAGGATGTAGTTCAGCCGCTGCTTGGCAAACACCAGCGCGACCACGAACAGGCAAGCGAAGAACGCCACCGCAAACCCGGCGTGCCAGCTGAACATCGTGTCCGAACATTGATCGACATTGGATGGCACCATCGCGACCAGAATCAGGAACACCCCCGCTGCGCTCAGCAGCAGGTTCTCCCAGCGCGACAGGCCCTGAAACAGGATCAGCGACAGGCCCAACGCCCACAGCAGCCCGACAAACAGGTTCCGGGTGGCGGGCACGTGGTAGAAGTAGCTGATCGAAAAATGCCCCTCATACCCGCCCACCAGCGGCAGCACGATCGGCACCAGCAGCGCAATAACGCCAATGCCGAAGCTTTTGATCAGAAACGCGAGATTGGCGTGGCGGCTGAAGTCCTTGCGGTACGCATCCTTGCGCGCCCAATCGATGGCCTTGGGGTCGGGCGGTTCGGCTGGAGTCCTGATCATCGGCGCTCTCCCCGTTCAGGTTCGGCGATGTTGGAGACACATGTTACACTGTCCAGAACGCAAAAAGCCGCCTTGTCCATGAACGCCCTCTCCTCCACGTCGGAAGCCGGGCTGACCATGGTCGAAAGGCAGGCGAAAACAGGCATGGCGGGGAGCATAGGCGAGCGGAGCCATGTAGGAAATCACCATGCCGGGATTGTCACTAATACCAAATTTTGGTAACAACGCGTCATGGCAAAGAACACGTCTATTTCGCTTGGCGACCCATTCACCGATTTCGCGCGCAGAAAGGTCGAATCCGGCGAGTTCGGCTCAACCAGCGAAGTCGTCCGTGAAGCGATGCGCCAATATATGGCCGAGGACGCACGGATAGAAGCGTTGCGGGCGATCCTGACGAAATCAATTGAAAGCGGGCCGGCGCGGCCATTTGATTGGGATGCTTTTATGGAGCGAAGGTTCGGCGCCAAGCCGCCCCCGATTGACTGAATTACCAATCCTTGGTATCAAACTCTTATGCCTAAAAAGAACACCTCCGTTTCCCTCAGCGATCGCTGGATTGACTACACACAGTCTCAGGTTGCGGCTGGGAATTATGACTCCACCAGCGAAGTCATCCGCGACGCGCTACGGCTGCACGAAGAACGCGCCGCCTTCAAGTCGAAGGTGCTTGAGGCTATTGACAAAGGGCTGGCCAGCCCGATTGACGAGGCCTTCGATATAGACCGCTGGTTCGACGAAGAATTCGGCCCAGAATAATGCGCCTTATCTACCGCGCCGAGGCGACGGCGGACTTGCGTCGCACCGCACGCCAAACCCGCGCGGCCTGGGGTGACGAGCAGGCCAAACGCTACGTTTCGAAACTACGCCGCGAGATCAAGTCTCTGACCGAGTTCCCGCTCCGGTTTCCGGAAGTCGCCGCTCGCCCCGGTTTGCGGCGGATGAACTGCGGGCGGCACGCCGTGATCTATTTGGTGACGGATGATTGGATCGAGATCATTCGCGTGCTGCACGTGGCGAGCGATTTTGAGCGTTGGGTCTAACGGCTCAAATCAACCGCGCGCGCTGTTCCGGGGTCAGCAGCGCGCAGGCCTCGGCGGTCTTGCCGAACCAGCGGTAGCGGTTGCGGGCGATCATGTCGTAGGCCCAATCGCGCAAGGGCCTCGGGATGATCTGGAACACCAGCCCCAACCGCCACCAACCGCCCAGCGCGCAGGCGACTTCGAAATAGCCATCGCATTTGGTGAAGGCTTGGCCATCGCGAACGAAGATATAGGTGCCGTTCCAATCAATCCCGAAATGCTCCGCCAACGCCGATCCCAGCGGACCTTGTGCCGGGGTGAAGGCGATTGTTCCCCTACGGTCATGCTTCATGATGAAGCTGACCCCGCCCGAACACAGCACGCAGACGTGATCGAAGATGAACACCGGGCGGGTGTCGTCAAAATCAGGCACAGCGGGATTTTCGCGGTAGCTATAAGGCACAAGGCTCATGCGTCGGTCACCTCGATAGCGAATTTCGCAAATTCGGCGCGGTATTCGGTGAGGCTGATAATGCCGAGGCACGGCCGCGCGCCGGGCTCGAAGCTGCGGCCCTCTGCCATTGCGCGGGCGATCAGGATCACCGGGATGCACGGGATGTAAGGCCCGTGGCCCAAGCGCGCGATGATCCAGTGGCGGCGGGTCAGCGGCGCGCCGTCTGCGCCCTCGCCGGTGATGGTCATGAAGAACCCGCTGGTGCCGGTGCCGAGCCAATCGAACAGGCTGGCGATGCGGACAAGCTGCGGGGCGAAGCGGTCGAGCCGGGGGAGCAGGCCGATGCGGGTCAGCCAGCCCATTAGCACCGTGCCGAAATGCAGCGGCGCAATCGCGTGGCCTGCCCAGAAGGAATGCTCGGTAAGACCAGGGTAGCGCGCCGCAAACAGATCAAGGTCGGGCGCATTGGCACGCCCGAACCAGCGCGCGCCAATTCCCGGGATGGCAACACGACGCTGATCGCCCCAGCCGGTCACTGGGGTCATCCGCCCGGCGATCAACTGCGTGAACCGCTGGCCAACGAAGGACAGCACCGCCGCCACCGTCCCCGCGCCTGCATTGGATTGCTCCGCCCCGCTGATCCCGTATTCGACAGTGCGGATAGAGCGCATCTCGCGCGCAGCCTCATCCATGTAGGCGGCGGTCAGCGCCGGGATCGAGCTTGCCCCGGCGATAACCGCTACGCCTGCCGCCCTCGCAGCATCGTCCAGCACGCCAATCCCGGTGACGAACTCGCGCGCATCGGCAATGTCGCAATAATGCGCTCCGCAGGCGATGGCCGCCTCGGCGACGGCGTAAGATTGGCCGTTGTACGGGCCGACCATGTTGATAACGAGATCGGGCTTGAGCGCTGCGAGCACCTCGGACGGTCCGGTGAGGTCATAGGCGCCTGCCTCAGCCGGATGGGCCGCATCAAGCGCCGCCGCAAACGCCTCAGCCTTTGCCAGCGAGCGGCCCGCGATTATCAATTGAATGGCAGGATCACAAACAAGGCTGCGCGCCACATCGGCACCGAAATTGCCGTAGCCACCGATGATGGCGACGCGCAGCATTGCTCGTCAGGTCCTCAATACACCCGCGCCTTGGGCTCGATATAAGCAA
>JAKFWB010000465.1 GCA_021732945.1 Porphyrobacter sp. | reverse complement strand
GATATGGTCACCGTGACGCCCGAAGGCTGTTACAAGATCGGCAACCCCGATGCGCCGCTCAAGCTGGTCGAATATGGCTCGCTTACCTGCCCCGCCTGTGCGCGTTTCGCTGCCGACGGGATTGAGCCATTGAAGGATAAGTATGTCGGTTCTGGCCGCGTCAGCTTCGAGTTCCGCAGCTTTCTGATACACGGGCCGCTCGACCTGACCTTGACCCGCCTGATTGGGTGCTCATCGCCCGAAGCGGCGCTGCCGCTGGCAGACCAAATTTGGGCTAATCTCGGCCAGATTCAAGACCGCGCCTTCGCCAATCAAGCAGCACTCGGCACAACCAACGGTTTGCCCGAAAACGAACGGTTCGTGCGATACGGTGAGATCACCGGTCTCTACGAATTCTTTGCCGCCAGGGGGATCAGCGAAGATCAGGCTCGCACCTGCCTGAGTGACTTTGCCTCACTGGAGCGCCTAGCCAAGCTGTCCGAAGGCTATTCCAGCGACGGCATCAATCAGACGCCAACCTTCGTTCTCAACGGGCGTAAGCTTGACGCGGGATCATGGCCGCAGCTTGAACCGCTGCTGCAACGCGCTGGCGCGCGCTAAGGCACGCAGGGGCGCAAGTAGCCACCTGATGCAGATCCACCGGCTCAAGCTCAGTGGCTTCAAAAGCTTCGTCGAGCCGGCGGAACTGCGGATCGAGCCGGGCCTGACCGGCGTGGTTGGCCCCAATGGCTGCGGCAAATCCAATCTGCTCGAAGCGATCCGCTGGGTGATGGGGGAAACCTCGGCCAAGTCGATGCGGTCGGGCGGGATGGAGGACGTGATCTTCGCGGGCACATCCACCCGCCCCCCGCGCGACTTTGCCGAAGTGGTGCTGCATGCCAGCGACGATGCGGGCGACGAGTTGGTCGTCACCCGCCGGATCGAACGCGGGGCAGGCAGCGCTTACCGCGTCAATGGCCGCGATGTGCGCGCCAAGGACGTCGCGCTCACCTTCGCCGATGCCGCCACCGGGGCGCATTCTCCCGCTCTCGTCAGCCAGGGCAAGATTGCGCAGGTGATCGCCGCCAAGCCGGCCGAGCGTCGCGCGATGCTGGAAGAAGCCGCCGGGATCGCGGGCCTGCATGTCCGCCGCAAGGATGCCGAGGGCAAGCTGCGCGCAGCCGAGGCGAATCTTGCACGGCTGGAGGACCTGATGGCGGGGCTCGACGCACAGATTGCGACGCTGCGGCGGCAGGCCAAGCAGGCGGAACGCTACACCGAACTCACCCTGAAGATTCAGGCTGCCGAAGCCCGGTTGCTGTTTGCCCGTTGGCGCGAGGCGGCGGCTGCGGCGAAGGAAGCGCGTGCGGCGGCAGGTACGGCGGAAGAAGCGGTGGCGGCGGCGCAAGCGGCTGTCGCGATCGCACAGGCCGAGCAGGCCGAGTCCGCCCAAACCCTCGCCGATGCGCGCGAAGAACTTGCCGACCGCCGCGATGATGCCAGCGCGCATGGGCACCGAATGGCGGCGCTGGCAGAAAAACTCGACGCCGCCGAAACCCGTCTCGCCGACCTTGCCCGCCAGCAGAAGCGGCTGGAAGAAGACCGCGATGATGCCGACCGGCTGACCTCGGCAGCGGTCGAAGCGCTGGCGCGGTTGACGCAGGAGTTGGCGGCCAGCCGCGAGGCTGTGACCACCGCCGAAGCCGCCCGCCCCGCGCTCGCAGAAAAGGCTGAAGACCGCGAGCGTGCGAACCGTGCCGCCGAACTCGCGATGGCCAAGGCGACTGCCGATCATGCCGGGGTCGAGGCCGAATGGCGCGTTGCCGAAGCAGCGGTGGAACAGGCCGAAGCGCGCCTCGCCCGGATCAATGCCGAAGCCGCGCGAATTGCCGGGCTGCGCGCCGAACTCGCCGCCAGCAGCGATCCCGAAGCTGATCTCATCGCTGCGCGCGAAGCCGCCGATGATGCCGCCGATGCGCTTGCTCGCCTGCGCGGCAAGCTGGTTGAGGATCTGACGCGCAAAGCTGACCTGCAAACCGCGCGCGACGATGCCGCCAGCGCGCTGGCCGCAGCCCGCGCCGAACTCGCCGGAATTGAACGCGAGCATACCGCGCTGGCCCGCGACCGGGAGGCGCGTGCCAAGCGCGAAGCTGGACGGCAGGGCATGGCGACCGCGCTTGACCGGGTGAGCGTGGCGCCGGGATACGAACGCGCGCTCGCCGCGGTGCTGGGACGCGATGGCAAATCACCACTCGGCGCGCCCGCTGCGGCGCAGGAAGGGCGGTTCTGGACCGGAGCGGAAACGCCCAAGCACGTGGCCGATAGTCTGCTGGCTCGCCTTTCCGATTGCCCCCCCGAACTCGCCGCCCGCCTTGCATTGGTGCATTGTGTCGATGCGGATGATGCCAGAACGCTGGCCCCCGGCGAGTGGCTGGTCACCCGCGCCGGGCACCTGCGACGCTGGGACGGGTTCGTGGCCCGCGGCGAAGGCGCTGCCGAGGCGGCTCAGCTGGAAGCCGCCAACCGCTTTGCTGAACTCGACGCCGCGCTCCCGCCGTTGCGCGATGCCGCCGCCCGGGCCGAGGCCGAAGACAAGGCCGTGCGGGAGGAACTCGCCAGCCTGCAAGCCGCGCTGGTGGCACAAGAACGCAACATTGCAGGCGCAATCGAAGCGGAGCGGCAGTCGCTCCGGCGGCTCGATCAGGTCGAGGCTGCGAAGGAGCGCCAAGCTGCGCGCCTAACGGAACTCGCCGCCAGCGCGGGCGAAATCGAAGCGCAGATCGCAGCCGCCACATCTGAGGTCACGGCTGCGCAGGGACAGCGCGAACGCTTGCCCGCTCGCGACGCCGAACGCGCCGCGCTTGAGGCAGCGCAGGCAAAAAACGCTGCCGCCCGCGCCGCCGTGCAGGCCGCTTTAGCCGATCTTGCCGCGCAGGATCAGGCAATGGCCGTGGTGCGTGAACGGCTGGCGGCGCAGCAGGCCGATCATGCCGGTTGGCAGGCGCGATCCAGTGATGCCGAACGCCGCATGGCCGAAACCAGCCGCCGCCTCACCGAAATCGCCGAGGAGCGCGCCGTTCACGCCGCCAAGCCCGCTGCCCTCACCGCCGAAATCGAGGCAGGCGAAGCGACGCGCAGCAGGTTGACGGCCGAACTTGCAGCGGCCGAAGCAGCCATGCGGGAGGCCGAAACGCGCCAACGCGCGGCCGATGCGGCACTGGCCGCACGCACCGAATCATTGGCTCAGGCGCGTGAGAGCCGCGCCAGCCTTGCCGCACGTGCCGAAAACGAAGAACTGCGCCGGGCGGAAATGGCGCGCATTTCAGGCGAGCGGTTTCAGTGCCCGCCTCCGTTATTGGGCTAACGCTTTGGTTTCGACGAAGCCAATCTCGCCCCTGCCGCTGCCGAATCCGCCGAGCTGGAGAAACTGACCGCCGCGCGCGAACGGATCGGCCCGGTGAACCTTGTCGCCGCCGATGAACTCGCCCGGATCGAAGGCGAACACGGCAGCAGCGCGCAGGAACAGGCCGAGTTGGTCGAAGCTATCGCCCGGCTGCGCGGATCAATCGGCAGCCTCAACCGCGAGGGGCGCGAACGGTTGCGCGCCGCCTTCGACGAGGTTGATGGGCATTTCCGGGTACTGTTCACGCGGCTGTTCGAAGGCGGACAGGCTCACCTTGCACTGGTCGACAGTGATGATCCGTTGGAAGCGGGCCTTG
>JAKFWB010000304.1 GCA_021732945.1 Porphyrobacter sp. | reverse complement strand
GGCGCGAATCCGCTGAAGACCGGCGCGACTGCTTTTGTCCGCAACCTCATCGGCGGATTGATGCGTTGAGTCCCCACAGCTTGCCGCAATGTTTCTGCATTGCGGCAAGCTGGAGCAAGGCAGGTTCAAGCGGGGTATAGACCGGGTACAACCCCGGCAATACCGGATCAATCAGCAGCAACTACCATGCAATAGGCGTTCAATTTGTTGCCATCGGGATCGCGGAAGTAACCGGCGTAGAACCCGTCATTGCCGCGCGGGCCGGGCGCGCCTTCGTCAGCAGCGCCATTGGCCATGGCGGTGGCATGGATCGCATCGACATCGGCCGGAGTCTTGACCTCCAGCGCGACCATCACCCCGTTGCCGACCGTCGCCGTGCCGCCATCGAATGGCTTGGTCAGGCCGATTCCCGGTGCGCCGCCCCATGCGCCCCAGGCGATGAAGCTTTCAGTGTCCATCATCCGCCCGACGCCGAAATGCGCGGCCAGCGCGTCATAAAACGCCGCCGCGCGCGGCAGATCATTGGTGCCCAAAGTGACATAGCCGATCATGTGATGTCTCCATTCTGCGCGTCGCCCCTCGCGACTCGCCTATGTGAGAACATTATAGGAACATTTGTGGGGCGACAAGCAGCTAGCCAGATTCTTCCATTCCCGTTCGGGCGGAGCTTGTCGAAGCGCTGTCCCTTCTTTTGAAAACCCGCGCAAAAAAAGAAGTACAGTCCTTCGACAGGCTCAGGACGAACGGAGATGGCTGGTTTTTACAGTGCCCCAGTCTCCCGCTCCAGCCACGCCAGATCCTCGCCTGCCAAGTGCGGGGCGAGGAGCTCCCGAACTTGCGCGTGGTAGCCATCGACCCATGCGATTTCCTCCGCCGTCAGCAGCGCCTTGTCGATCAGCTTGCGATCCAGCGGCACAAAGGTCAGCGTCTCGAACCCTAGATAGCGGCCTTCCGCGCCCGCAATCGCCCGCTCCTCCACCAGCACCAGATTTTCGATCCGGATGCCGAAGGCGCCCTGCTTGTAATAGCCCGGCTCGTTCGAAATGATCATGCCCGCGAACAGCTCCTGCCCGGTGCCCGCCTGCCCGCCGCTGGGCTTGGCGATCCGTTGCGGCCCTTCATGCACCGCGAGGAAGCTGCCGACCCCGTGGCCGGTGCCGTGGGCGTAATCAACGCCCGCTTCCCACAGATATTGCCGCGCCAAAACGTCAAGCTGGCCGCCTGCCGTGCCTTGCGGGAAGACCGCGCGGGCAATCTGGATGTGGCCTTTCAAAACGCGGGTGTTGCGGTCGCGCATTTCCTGCGTCGGCTCGCCGGGGCCGACCCACACGGTGCGGGTGATGTCGGTCGTCCCGCCCGGATATTGCCCACCCGAGTCCACCAGATAGATTGAGGAAGGCGGGATCGGAATATTGCTGTCTTCATCCACCTTGTAATGCGGCAGCGCGGCGTGGCCGGCGGCGGCGGAGATGGTGTCGAAGCTGAGATCACGCAGGCCTGCGTCTTCCTCGCGGAAGGCTTGCAGACGCGCGGCGGCTGAAAGTTCGTCCACCCCGCCCTTCGGCGCTTCCACTTCCAGCCAGCGCAGGAATTTGCTTACCGCCGCCCCGTCGCGCGCCTGCGCGTCGCGGTGGCCCTGCTGTTCGATGGGGTTCTTGACCGCCTTGGCAAGGATCGTCGGGTCCTGCTTGAAGGCGAATTTCGCCCCCCCGCTGCGCAAGGCCTGCGCAATGCCGACCACCGCGAAATCGGGATCGAGCGCGATGGTCTTGCCTGCCAATTCTCCGGTCAGCGCACCCTCAAACGCGGCTCGATCTCGCACCGTCACCGCATTGCCCAGGTGCCGCGTCAATTCGGGCGTGACCTTCTCGGGCGCAATGAACAGTTCCGCCCTGCCATCCTTGTGCGCGATCACATAGCTCAATGCGACGGGGGTGTGCGCTACATCGCTGCCCCGAATATTGAGCAGCCAGGCAATCGAATCGAGCGCCGGGATCACCACCGCGTCATGGCCTTCCTTGGCGAGCCAATCGGCCACCGCCGCGCGTTTCTCCGCCGAGGAACGCCCGGCCAGCGCCTCGGCATGCGGGGTGGCCACGGCTGGCGAGGGGGCTGGGCGATCGGCCCAGACGGCATCAATCGGATTGCTGGCGGCAGGCACCAACGTGATGCCTTGCGGCTCGACCGCGCGCTCCAGCGCCTCGACCCATTTCCACGTGTGGAGCCACGGATCATAGGCGATCTTTGCGCCCGCCGCGCACACTTCGGCCAGCCAGCCCGCAAGGCTCTCGGCAGGCACGCTCTTATAATCGAACAGTGTGCCATCAACCTGCTCGCGCACCTGCACGGTGTAGCGTCCGTCGACAAAGATCGCAGCGTGATCCAGCGTCACTGCGGCAAAGCCCGCCGATCCGCCAAACCCGGTTAGCCAGCCCAAACGCTGGGCATAATCGCCGACATATTCGCTCATGTGCTCATCGCTGATGGGGATGATGAAGCCATCCAGCCCGCGCCGCTTCAATTCCTCGCGCAGGGCGGCAAGACGGGCTTCACGGGTTTGCATCAGCATACAGTCAATCCTCGGGTAGCAGCGCTGGCACTTGCCGCACATCAATGTCGCGTTACAACCACGTTATAGGCCCAATGGGCTTGTCTTTCCACCCAGACCGACAGACGGGACCTGTATCCGATGATCAGCCGCCACGCTCTTGTGCTTGCGTTAGCCGCCACCACCTTTGCCCCTGCTGCCGCAATCGCAGCCCCGAACGAGGATCAAGCCCGCGTGACCACATCAGCCGCCGCTGCTTCTGCTGCTTCAACTGCCGCCTCCGAGATCAAGCCCCCTGTCGCTGAGAAGCGCCCCCACAGCTACACCCATCACGGGATCACCATCGAAGACCCCTATGACTGGCTGTATGACAAATCCTATCCGACTGTGGATGACGAGGATGTGCTGGGCCATGTGATGGCCGAAAACGCCTATTTCGAAGCGAAGATGGCCGCGCAGGCGCCCTTCACCAAAGCGCTGTTCACCGAAATGCGCGCCCGAATCAAGGAAGACGACAGCACCGTTCCGCAGAAGGATGGCGATTACTTCTACTGGAGCGAATTTGAGGAAGGCGCGCAGTATCGCAAGCATTGGCGCGCTCCGGCGGTCGGAGGCATGGCCGATGCCGCCAAGGCCGAGCTGCTGATCGACGAAAACCAGCTGGCCGAGGGCAAGGAATATTTCAGCCTCGGCGCGGCATCGGTCAGCCTGAACGGGCGCTTTCTTGCGTATACAACCGACACCACCGGCAGCGAACGTTACACCGCGCGAATCAAGGATCTGGCGACCGGCGAAGATCTGGCCGATGTGCTGGAAAACCTGCGCGGCGATCTGGTGTGGGTCGCGAATGATACCGCGCTGGTCTATCACCCCTCAACCGAGGAATGGCGCACGCTGGAGGCCAAGCTGCATGTGATTGGCACTCCGGTGGCAAGCGACATGACGCTATACAAGGAGGAAGACCAGAGCTTCAGCGTCGGCACCGGGCTGACCGCGCAAGAAGACTGGCTGATCATCGCCTCAGGCGACAATGAGACGAGCGAAGTGCGCCTCGTGCCCGCCGCCAACCCCACCGCCGCGCCGATTGTGGTGAAGCCGCGCAAGAAGGGCGTCGAATACTCGGTCGATGTCCGCGATGGCGAGCTGTGGGTGTGGAC
>JAKFWB010000571.1 GCA_021732945.1 Porphyrobacter sp. | reverse complement strand
GTTCGTGGTTGAAGCCTATGAAGGCGCCAACGGTCTTGCCGCCGGGCTTGATCGGGGTAGCGAGATCACGGCGATCGGTACGACCAGCGCCAATCTGCAATCGGTCTCCAGCCTGATGGCAAGCGGCGGTGCGCAGGCGGTGGTCAATGCCCTTGGACCGTCCGATCCAGGGGTTGCGCGGGTGCTGCGATTTGTCCAGCCCGGTGGCGCAACCATCGAAAGCAATATCACCAAGACGAACTTCTCGCTCGATCCGATTTCTGACCGCTATGGCACGGTGATCCTCACTGATGGCGGACGGCGGGTTGGCTACCTCAACTTGCGCACCTTCATCGTGTCGGATGCCGCCGCGCAGCTGCGGCAAGCCTATGGTCAGTTTGCCGCGCAAGGCGTGACCGAACTGATCATCGATCTGCGCTATAATGGCGGCGGGTTGGTCAACGTGGCCGAGACGATGGGCGATCTGATGGGGCGGGGGCGCACCGGACAGGTGTTCAGCCGAACGGTGCTGCGCCCTTCAAAGGCTTCTGAAAACACCACGCGCAATTTCCGCACCGAAGCCAACGCGATCGCGCCAACCCGGATCGCCTTCATCACCACCAATGCCAGCGCTTCGGCCAGTGAGCTCGTGATCAACGCGATGCTGCCCTATATTGGCAATAATGTCGCCCTGATCGGCGCTGATACCTCGGGCAAGCCGGTGGGGCAATTCGGGTTCGATCTGGCGGCCTGCGATCTGCGGGTGCGCGCGGTGACGTTCCAGACGGTCAATGCCGCCGGAAACGGCGACTATTTCTTCGGGCTCGGCCCATTCGTCCAGAACACTTGCCGCGCTGGTGACGATATCACTCGCCCCTTTGGTGATCCGCAGGAGGCATCGACCGCTGTGGCGCTTGATTTCCTGGCTGGGCGTTCATGCACCGCCTTTGGCGCGACCGCTGCTGCGGCAAGCGGCGATGCCAAGACCAGCCAATCCGCGCGCGCTGGCTTCGACCTGCCGACCCGCGATATGCTCCAGCCAGCCCAGCCCAATCGCGCGCAGCAGGATATTCCGGGGCTGTACTAAAGCCGATCAGAGGCCTTGGGGCACAGTGTCGAACCCCGGAATCTCGCCGAGGTCGACCCAATCCTGCTTGCTCTTGGTATAGCAGTGGAAGGCGGGCTTGAGGATGCTGGTATCGTCCAGAGTCCCGGCCTTGATGAACATCATCCCCGGCGGGCTATCCACCCGGGTGAACACCGGCGATCCGCAGGTGCCGCAGAACTGCCGCCGCACCGTCGCGCCGCTATCGCCGGTATCGTTGTAAGTCGTGAGCTCACCCTCGAAGGTGACCGCCGTTTCCGGCACGCCAATAATGACCGATAGCGCGCTGCCCGCCTGCCGCTGGCAGTTCTTGCAATGGCAGGTGACGCACAGCAGTGGATCGCTCTCGCACGAGTAACGCACACTGCCGCACAGGCAGCCCCCAGTGATGGACATGCTCTCTCCCCTTGTCCGTCCCGCACGCCTTATGGCGCGGCGTCGCCGGTAAACGGCTGACGATCCGTATAGCCGCAACCGCGCAAGGTTTCCTCACCCAAAGCGATAGTGGCAACATAGGGGTAGGTGCGATCGCTCATCCCGTCGCTGCACTGACCGGGGGTGACGCTGATAGTGACCGGAACGCCATCCCAACCACCCGAAAACCCGAGGCCATTATTTCCGGCAAAGCGGGCGACGGCGAAGGACCGGGCTTCGGGATGATCGGGATCGGCGTAGCTGGCCTTCCCATCTTCGATGGTGATGCCCCAGAACGGTTCTGTGCCAAGCAACATGACGACTTCGTCAGCAGCGATGGCGGAAAAGGTTTGTCCCTTAGAATCAATCGCGCCGTCAGTGGCCGGGGTGCAGGCGGCAACACCGGTCGCAATCGCAAGGAAGGCAATGGTGCGAGTGAACATGAAGCGCTCCTTGCTTGGCATGGGCGCGCAAGAATAGGCGCTGCAATGCGGATTGCAATGTGTCTGGGGGAACCTGCCGCGCGCACCGGGTTGCCCGGCCATGGACGTCACTCCGACCCACGAGCGCGCCCTCGCCCGCCTCGCACAATTCCTGCCCGCTGCCGGTCGCCGCTATGCAGAAACCCGCAATCATGATGATGGCCCGGTTGCTGGTGGGCGGGGCGATGTCAGCCAGCTTACCCCGTGGCTGCACGCAGGCGTGATCACCGAAACCGAAGTGCTGGACGTCGTGCTGCGCCAGCACAGTCCGGCGGCGGCAGAAAAGTTCATCGCTGAGGTGTTCTGGCGGATCTATTTCAGCTGTTACTGCATGATGAGGCCGCGCATCACGCCCCGCTCGCCCCGCTCGCCCTGCCCGCCGCGCCCGCGCTGGTGATCGGCGCAGCGCGCCCGATTGCCCGCTCACCTGCGGCGGTGGGCCCACTGGCGCGCGACTTTGCCGAAGGTGCTGTCGAGGGCTGCATGGCCGAAGCTGCGGCGGCATGGGGCTGCCCGGCGGCACCATGGCGCGCGGGCGAACCGCTTGCGCCGCTGCTTGATGCAGCGGGGGTGGACCGGATTGCCGTCCCCTATCTTCCCACAGGATGGACCTGCGATGCACTGTGGCCCGATCTGGCACCACTTGCCGCGCAAGGCCGGGTGATATGCTTGCTCGGCGAGCGTGACCGCACCACCTGGCCGCACGCCAAAGCCAGGTTTTTCGGCGTCGCCAAAGCGATCGAGGGGTGCCTGTGGGAGTGCGGGATCAGCGGCGCTGGCTGATCCGGTCTCAACCCAACCTTAACCCTGATCGGTTATGGCGGTGCGAGATCACAAGCCCAAAGGCGCCCGTCCATGCTCTACCCCAACCGCCTCCAGGCCGCGTTGCTGTTTGACCGATCGATCCGCGATCTTGAAGAAATCGTACGCGATTTTGCCCGGATCGAGGGGATGAAATCGGGCGCCAACTTCAATGTTTCCGAAGCCAATCCCGGCCGCTTCTATCGTCTGTTCAACGGCGCAGAAGAACTGATGCTGACCTTCGAATACCTTGAAGGGCCGTGCAATCCGGAGGTGTTTCGCGGGGCGCTGTCGTCATCCTATACCGGGATCGTCACCCCCGACATCCGCGATCGGCTGACCCGCACCCAAAGCCACATCCTGCTGGAAGTGTCGCACGGGGTGCTGGGCGGGGTTGACGAAGATCCCAAGATCGCGGCGATGTTCGCCCAGATCGGCCGCCCGCGTGAAGGCGCCACGCAGGCGCAGTTCGAACGCCGCCTCGGCACGCTGGCGCTGATGACCCGGATCGCGTCTGACCACACCATGCCGCTGGCGGTGCACTGGACCCAATCCGATCAACTGATGGCTGGCGAGGCCTGCGACGCGCTGGCCGCCTTGGACGGCATCGGGCCGCTCTATGTGCACCCCTTCCTCTATGGGCCCACGCCCAATTCCGGGGATGAGGCGCTGGTCGGCATCCGCACCTTTGGCGCACGCCACTGGCTGGGGCGCGAGGTCTTGATCAAGCCCAACGTTCTGCCCTGGGCGGTCAATTACGAAACCATCCTCGCTTTCCTGCGGGTGGCAACCATGGCGAACGGCTATATCATCCCAGATAATGACACGTTTGGGCCAGAGGATCGCAGCCTGTCGTACCGGGTGCTGCACCATGATACCGGCTCGGATATCGGCTATCACGAGCCTGAACCGGCTGACATGCCGATTTACGAGTT
>JAKFWB010000572.1 GCA_021732945.1 Porphyrobacter sp. | reverse complement strand
CCCTTTGTTCATCAAATCCGCCTGTTTTGCCGAGAACCTCTTGAACCTAAACCCTAAACGTAAGGCGGGCAATCCCGTCCGGTCGGGCTCTTGGTGAAAATCTCGTTGCCCGTTTCGGTGATCGCAATCGAATGCTCGAACTGAGCCGACAGGCTCTTGTCCCGCGTCACCGCGGTCCAGCCGTCGCCCAGCACCTTCGCCCACGGCTTGCCGAGGTTGATCATCGGTTCGATGGTGAAGAACATGCCCGGACGCAGCTCCGGCCCCGTCCCGGCCTTGCCCGCGTGGACCACTTCGGGCGCGTCGTGGAACAACCGGCCGAGGCCATGCCCGCAAAACTCGCGCACCACGCCATAACGGAACTGGTTCGCGTGGGCTTCAATCGCCGCGCCGATATCGCCCAGCCGCGCGCCGGGCTGTGCCGCCGCGATGCCGAGCATCAAGCATTCGTAGGTCACCTCGACCAGCTTGCGCGCCTTCAGCGAAGGCTCGCCCGCGTAAAACATCCGCGAGGTATCGCCGTGCCAGCCATCGACCAGCGGGGTGACGTCGATGTTGAGGATGTCGCCATCCTTCAGCACCTTGTCGCCCGGAATGCCGTGACAGATCACATGGTTGATTGAGATGCAGCTTGAGTGCGCATAGCCGCGATAGCCCATCGTCGCAGGCACCGCGCCAGCATCCAGCATCATGTTGCGGACAGCCGTGTCGATGCTCTCGGTCGTCACCCCCGGCTTCACCAGATCGGCGCAGGCATCAAGGATCAGGGCGGCCAGCGCGCCTGCCTTGCGCATTGCGGCAAAGCCATCGGCCCCATGCAATTTGATGGTGCCGTCGCGGTAGACGGTCTGATCGCCGTCAACGAGTTGGTATTCGTGCATGACCGTCACATAGCGATGCTCGCGCCAAAAAGCTATGTCCCCGCTGCAAAGGCGGTCTTGTATTCGGGCTTCACCGCCTTGAACACCGCTGGCGTGACCGGCAGGGTCACCTCATAGGGCCCTTCCGCATAGGATCCCGCCACATAAGGCGCGGCGATCAGCCCGATGCGGTTGAACCTCTGCTTGTTCGATGATCCGACCAGCAGGGTCAAATCGGCAATCGGCGGACAGGGGAAAAACCCGTCATCGCTGAAATCATCGCCCATGCGTTCCTGCTTTTCGGCCTTCAATGCCTTGCACCACGCACTGCCGAGTGCGTCCTGCAAGGCTGCTTCGGATCGGAACATCGCCTTGGGATCGATAGCGGCCCCGGCCTCGCGGTCCCACACCAGCGCATCGAAGCCTGAATTGCCATGCGCCCCGCCGCTGTAGAAATACATGTCCGCCGACAGCGACAGGAAGCGCGGCAGGTTGGCGACGACCTTCCATTCCTTGGAAAAGCTGATATTATAACAGCTTCCGCAATCCACGATTCCGGCTTCGGCCAGCATACCGGCCCATTCGGTCTTCTGTTCAGCAACCGCAGCATCACGCTCGGTGGTGAGGTATTGCGCCAGCGCCGGAATGGCTGAGGCTGCGGCGGGCCAGGCATAGGCAAATTCGCGGGTGCGATTGTCCTGTTCGGCATTGTCCTCAAAATTCACGCCATCGGCCCCGGCTGATGCGGCGGTGGCGCTGGCAGTGGAACCGGAGGCAGCGGCCGTGGCTGTGGCGGTCACGCCCGTCTTGTCGGCGATGTCTTCGGGCGAGGAACAGGCTGATAGCACCGCACACAGGGCCAGGCATGCGCCCGTCAGCCCGCCAATTGCCCGTGGACCATCTGCGCCGGGCCGATGTTTCACGTGGAAGCGAAGCTGTGCCGGAGGCACAATCATTGCGCTTTGCATCGCTTGCTCTCCTGCCGGGCCCGAATCTGCTGGTGACAATCGGGCCGCCACGCTTATGGAACAGGGATGACCGAAGCCAAAGCATTGATCCAGCCTGATCGCGGACAAGACGCGATTGCCATCCATCTGGTGAACAAGGAAGGTATTGAAGCGTTCGCCAAGGGCCTCACCGCCGGTCAGCGCGCGGCGCTGGCGGGGCAGAAATTCGAAGGCAACGGCTACCAAGTCGGCATCGTGCCCGATGGCGATTCGTGGTTCGCGGTGGGCGGCATTGCGGACCCGGAAAGCCTTTCAAGCTGGTGCCTTGCCAAGCTAGCCGAGGAACTGCCGGAGGGGATCTACCGCATCGCCAATGCCGAAGCGGGTCCGGCGATGTTCGGGTGGATCACCGGGCAATATCGCTTCAGCCGCTATCGCAGCCAGGACAAGCCGGTAGGCGCGCGGGTGCTGCTGACCGCGCAGGTCGGGCAGATCGACGCCTATGTCGCTGAGGCGGAGGCGGAATGCTATCTGCGCGATCTGGTGAATACGCCAGCCGAAGACATGGGCCCCGCCGCTCTCGAAGCAGAGTGCGAGCGGCTCGCCAAGGCGCACAAGGCGGAGCTGACCACGGCGCGCGGCGATGCGCTGGAACAGGGCTATCCGATGGTGCACGCCGTGGGCCGCGCCGCTGCCCGCCACCATGCGCCGCGCCTGATGCATCTGGTCTGGGGCGATCCGGCGCATCCGGTGCTGGCAGTGGTCGGCAAGGGCGTGTGCTTTGACAGCGGCGGGCTCGACATCAAGCCGTCGACTGGCATGCGGCTGATGAAGAAGGACATGGGCGGCGCAGCGCATGCGTTGGCGCTGGCCGGGTTGATCATGGGCGCGCGGCTGAAGGTGCGGCTGCATCTGCTTGTTCCGGCAGTCGAAAACGCGATCTCTGGCGGCGCTTTTCGCCCGGGCGATGTGCTCGCCAGCCGCAAGGGTTTGACGGTCGAGATCGACAATACCGATGCCGAGGGCCGATTGATCCTTGGCGATGCGCTGACCCGGGCGAGCGAGGAGAACCCCGATCTGATCGTCGATTTCGCGACGCTGACAGGCGCGGCGCGGGTCGCGCTTGGCCCTGATCTGCCCGGCCTGATGGCGCGGCGGGACGAGACGGCGGACGCGTTTCTGGCGGCGGGCAAGGCGCATGATGACCAGCCCTGGCGTCTGCCCCTGCCCGAGGCTTACCGCGAATATCTGTCATCCGATGTGGCTGACATGGCCAATTCAGCCTCCAACCCCTTTGCCGGGGCGAGCGTCGCCGGGCTGTTCCTCGACCGGTTTGTGGGCGAGGGGCTGGACTGGGTGCATTTCGATACTTTTGCCTGGAACCCCAACCCCCGCCCCGGCCGGGCGCGCGGCGGCCGCGGATTGGGCTTGCGGGCATCGTGGCATGCGATCCGCGCGCGCTATTCATAGTGCGCGGGGGCATAGGCTTGCCCCGCAGGCCGCTTGCCGCTAACGGGCCTGCCACGTCAGCGCTCGGGGGAGACGGTGCGGCGCCACCAACGAAGGCCTACGAAACGCAGATGAGCGGCGCCACGCGCGATACCACCGATTATGCAGTGCCAGTAGGCGTGCTGGGTCTGAAAGGCCCGGTCGAAAAGCCCGCGCCCGGCACGCTGCCCTTGCGCGGCGATCTTGCGCACATGGCGCTCGCGGAAACCCATCTCGCTGCGCATTATGTGATCCCGCATATTCGCGCTGTGGGTGCGGGCGGCGCAGGTCTGCGGCTCAATCCGCGCGCCGATGCCGAGGTGTTCACGACGCTTGCCCCTGCCAGCCGGTTCGAGCTGCTTGATGTCGCAGGCGAATGGGTGTGGGGCTGCCCCGGCCCGCATGGGCCTGCCGGTTGGTG